>CAZQNB010000010.1:0-21847 GCA_964594545.1 uncultured bacterium
GAATATCAGCGAGAAAGGATCGTTCAAAGATGACGTGCTAGACGATGCTACAACGCAAAGCTATTTTTCATAAATGGTATAACTCAAGGGGCTGCTCCTCGTCCGATTAGCAGCCCCTTGAGTTAATAGTACTTGATCTAGATTCGGTTTTCAATAAAATTGGAGCATGCAAACATTCTCTTTACAGCGTAGCTCCTTTGACCCTGAATATCTGGAAGTTATCCTTGATGGGGCCCTCGTTCAAGAAATTAGGGTTTTATTTAAACTCCCTTCTATACCCGTTTCGTTCCCTTCTTTGGAGGAGGTTCTTTTTTGGCTAAAAGAGGAGGAGGTAAAGCTTGCGAAAGCATACGCCTATCGGTTGCTTTCTATGAGAAGCTATTCGAAAATGGGGCTTTTTCAAAAACTGAAGGGGAAAGGGTTTTCTGAAAACGGCTCTGTTCAGGTGATTGGAGAAATAGAAAAGCAAGGATTTCTATCCGATGAAGAGTTTGGAAAAGGGGTGGTTGATCAAAAGATGGCTCAGGGGTATGGTCCTCTGTATATCGAACGATATCTTAAGGCAAAGGGGCTAGATCCAAAGCTTGCGCGAGAAAGAATGGATGGAGAAAAACAGAAAGAAGCTCTTAAAAAGTGGGAGCAGAAACTCAAGGGTAAGGAAAAACAGAAAAAGATCGCTTTTCTTTTAAGGCGAGGGTTTGACTTTAGTGTGATACGTAATATATGAACGTAGGAATTGTAGGGATTAATTTTAAAACAGCGCCTCTTGCTTTGCATGAATTGATTGCAAGGAGCGCAGCAGCGCTATTTCAAGAAAACATATCTATTCCGTTAGTTTTGCTTTCCACATGCAATCGAACAGAAATCTATTTTAGCGCTGAGAATTTGGCGCAAACAAAAGCCGAAATTCAGATGCGTATCCAAGAGCGTGCGGGGATATGTTTAGAAAATCTTCTCTATTCCTATTTTGAAAGGGATTGTTTTGCCCATCTTTGTAGAGTAAGTGCGGGTATGGATAGCGCGATTTTTTTAGAAACCGAAATTGCAAGGCAGGTAAAACTTGCTTACGCAATCTCTTGCAGCCGATTCCTCCTTCCCGGTGTTCTTCACTATCTCTTTCAAAAGTCATTTAAAGTGGCGAAATCTTTGAGATCTACAAGAGAGGGGCTCTCCATTTTTTCAATTCTGTGGCAAATGGGAGAAGAAGAGTTTTCAGATTTAAACCAAAGGAGCCTTTTTCTTGTTGGCTATTCAGAAACAAATCGGAGACTTGTCGATTTTTTTGAGCAAAGGGGAGTGAAGGATTTTACTTTTTGTTCCCGTCAACCTGAGAAGGTGCTTGGATTTAAGGCAGTTACGCGCGAGGCTCTTTCCTCTTGGAGTGACTATGATCTCATTTCTTGCGCAAGCCAAACAGATACTTTTTTAATTCAAGGCGAGGGAAAGAAAAAACATCTCATTTTTGATCTCAGCGTTCCTCGCAATGTCGATCCGATGGTGGAAAAAGGGGGGGTGAAACTTTTTAATATCGAACAGATCAACGCCCAAATTTTGCAACAAAAAGAAGACGATCACGTATTGCACACTCGGCTTGAGACCCATCTTTGGGACAATGTCTCAAGACTTTCATCTATTTATGGCGATAAAATTTCTTTAGCGAGAGAGTCTGCATTATAAACATTTTGAAGGGCCTCAAGAATACCGGAAGAATGGACGCTTGTCGCTCTGCCCTGAACATCATCGAATTTAAAGCTCCAAGCAAGTGATTGGGCATTCCCATCGAAAATCACGCCAACGATCTCTCCCTTTTTATTGATCACGGGACTTCCTGAGTTGCCTCCAATGATATCGTTTGTCGATACGAAATTAAAGGGAGTTTCGCTCTTTAGCGTCTTTTCTTTGGCAAGCCAGCTTTCCGGGAGATTGAAGGGTTCTTGAGAGTCGAATTGTTTGGCTCTTTCAAATGCGCCGCTTAATGAGGTGGTTGGAGGAATGGTTTGCCCGTTTTCTAAATATCCTTTCATGGATCCATAGGATAGTCGAAGGGTGAATGTGGCATCAGGATATATTGTTTCGCCATATTTGCTAAAAAGCTGTTTTGCAATGGCATCGTAACTTTCATTTTGTACGGGATCAAGATTATTTTCTTTTTGGAGACGCACTTCGCGAGCGTAAGGATCGATCTCTTTTGCGAGGATAATAAAAGGATCGGTGCTTGTTTGGACTTTGTCTAGATGTTCATAGAGATCTTTTCGGTATTCGAGATCAAAAAGCTGTGTTGTGTTTAAAAGATCATTCACTCGAGACTCTAGAGTCTGATGATTTCGGATAATGCGGCTTACGGGGTGATTTTTTCCTAAATGATCTACGGTTCTTTGGAGAGCATCGAGAAGGCGCAGTTTTTCTAAATCTTTGTATACAGGCTCTTGTGAAAAGAGGTTTTGCTCGATTTGAGCCATTTCTGTATCTGTATATTCTTTCAGCCTTTCTTCGTTTGTTTTTTGTTTTTCTACAGATAGACGGACTAAGGTTTTAGCCCAAGAGTAGAGTTTGGAATAATGGCTTCCAAGTCCCTCTAAGACCATGTATTTTGCATAGTAAGATTTTGCATCATCGAGAGCTTGTCTAAGGCTAGCCCAAGGATTTTCTTCAGTGGTTTCCGTCTCTTCCCTCTTTTTGTCTGCAATAAGAGAAGAATTTGTAAGAGCGTTGCAGACGTTATTGATGACTTTGATTGTATTTTCAACAGAGAAGAGATCTTGCTCTGAAATTCTTCGGTTTTCAGGCGATAGACTCCCGAACTCTTGAAGCTTAGCGCGTCTTGTGTGAATCCAGTGTTGAAATACAGAAAGTTCATGATCGAGGAGAAATTGGAGATGGGAAGAGGTGAGCATCCGTCTTGTTTTCCCCGGGTGGCCAACGACAAAGAGCGGCTCTGAAAGTTGCGGACCTTGCTTGCTCCATTTCAAAAAGTTTTCTGTTTTGAGAGGTGTGCCCTCTTCATACACACGAAAAAAACAGATATCGAGATCATAGCGCGGGTATTCAAAGTTATCGTTGTCTCCTCCAAAGAAAGCGATGCTCTTTTCCGGAGCCATGACAAGCCGGATGTCGCTATAGCGCTTATAGAGATAAAGGTGGTAGCGCGCTCCTTGATATAAGATCACCATTTCGGGTTGTAGGCCCGTATCTATTTTGGCCTGCTCTTTGATTGCGGTAATTGTTGCTTGCCTGATTTTTTCTCGTTCAGAAGGGGATAGGGAATCGTTTGTTTTTGCATTTACCTGATCTGTGACATCTTGGATGGAGATTAACTGATCGATATACATATTGGGGCATTGGAGCTCTTCGCCCAATGTTTTTGCCAAAAACCCATTTTCCATGAGGTCATTTTCTTTTGTCGAAAGATGGTAGATTGCAGACGACCCAACATGGTGGTTTGTGATGACAAGGCCTTGAGGAGAAACGAAAGAAGCAGACCCCCCAAGACTTACGCGTAAACACGATTTTTGAACGTGATCGATCCACAGGGGATCCAAGTGTACTCCGTATTGCTTTTCAATTGCTTGCACGGGAATATTATTCAAAGTCCACATCCCTTCCTCTGCAGCAAGAAAGAGTGTCGCTAGCAAGAGGAAAGAATAGGATATAAAATTCACAGATATGCCCTTAAAATTCTGCGTGGCCAGGGAATCTAGGGAAGGGGATAACGTCCCGAATATTTTCCATGCCGGTCACAAAAAGGACGAGCCTTTCAAAGCCAAGCCCAAATCCTGCGTGGGGCACAGATCCGTATTCCCGAAGTTCTAAATACCACCAATAATCTTCTTTATTTAATTTTTGTTCGACAAGTTTTTTTTCTAATCTGTCCAGCCTTTCTTCTCTTTGCGATCCGCCAATGATTTCTCCGATTTTTGGAACCAAAACATCCATCGCGGCAACTGTTTTCCCATCGTCGTTTGCGCGCATATAGAAGGCTTTAATTTTTGCCGGATAGTCCGTGAGAATCACCGGCTTTTTGCAATGCTGCTCTGCAAGGTATCTTTCGTGTTCTGATTGGAGATCGCATCCCCATTCGACAGGGAATTCAAATTTTTGCGAAGATTTGAGAAGAATGTCTACAGCTTGTGTGTAGGTAAGATGCGCAAAAGGCGAGTTTGCGACATGTTCGAGCCTTGCGAGAAGGCCGTTTTCGATAAACTTATCGAAAAATTCAAGATCTTCCTTGCAGTGGTCTAAACAATAGCGGACGCAGAATTTGAGGTAACTCTCTCCACATTCCATGTTTGCTTTGAGATCGGCAAAGGCCATTTCAGGCTCAATCATCCAAAATTCGGCAAGGTGGCGCGATGTGTTGGAGTTTTCAGCGCGGAAAGTAGGTCCAAATGTGTAGATATCAGACATGGCGAGTGCCAAAATTTCCCCTTCCAACTGTCCGGAGACTGTGAGGTAGGCGGGTTTGCCAAAGAAATCTTTGGACACATCTTTTTCTCCTTCTTTGAGCGTGGTGACGCGGAACATTTCCCCGCCTCCTTCGCAGTCAGAGCCTGTGATGAGAGGCGTTTGCACGTAGAGAAAACCGCGCTGTTGAAAGAAAAGGTGGGTTGCAAAGGCGAGGGCATTGCGTACGCGGAGAACGGCCCCTTGCGTATTGGTTCGGGGGCGTAAGTGCGCAATGGTGCGCAAAAATTCAAAGGAGTGCCTCTTTTTTTGGAGGGGATAGCGGGCCGGATCGCAAGCTCCATAGAGGTGGATTTTGGATGCGTGCAGCTCGAGCGCTTGGTTTTTTCCGGGGCTCTCTTTAAGGACGCCTGTTGCAGAAATTGACGCGCCTGTTGTGAGGCTTGGGAGGAGGGAGCCAAAGTCGGGAAGAGTGCTATCTGCGATGATTTGGAGATTGGAGAGGGTCGATCCGTCATTGAGTTCGATAAAGGCAAATGCTTTTTGGTCCCGCACTGTTCGAATCCATCCGTGGACAGTGACTTGTTTTCCAAGCAAAGCTTCCAGATTTTTAGCGTGTAGTATTTCTTTTATTTTTGTTTTCATGATGAACGACCTTCTACAAATTTTTTAAGGAGCGCGATTTCTTTTTTCCAGCCGGGTGGACCTTCGGGGGTTTCAAGGTATTTGGGGAGGTCCGCTGTTTTTGCATTTGTCATCAGAAATTGGAACGATTTGATCCCAATTTCTCCCTCTCCGAGAGGGGCATGCCGATCTACCTTCGACCCAAGTCCTTTTTGAGAGTCGTTGAGATGAAAGGCGCACAGGTATTTGAGGCCGATGAGATCATCGAATTCTTTGAGCGTGTTTTCCCACCCGGCCTCTGTTCGGATATCGTAGCCTGCGGCAAAAATATGGCATGTATCGATACAGACGCCAATAGGGATTTTATGGTGCACTTTCTTGATGATGTATGCAATTTGTTCAAAGCTGTGGCCGACACTAGTCCCTTGTCCTGCAGTTGTTTCAAGAAGAAGTTTTGTGTGCCCTTGATGGATGAGAGGTTCCATTTCGAGGAGGCTTTCAGCAATCGCCTCAAGACACTCTTCTACGGTCCCTTTTGTGGCAGCGCCCGGATGAAAATTGAGATAGGAAATATTTAATTTATGGCATCTTTCAATTTCTTTCCGGAGAGCTTTCCTGCTTTTTTCGAGGAGTTCTTTGTCGGGAGAGCCTAAATTAATGAGATAGCTATCATGGCTCATGACCTTCCCGATGCCGGTCTCGTCTAAGGCTTTTTTCCAGAGATCCACATCTTCATCTGAAATCTCCCTTCCATGCCATTGTTTTTGGTTGCTTGTAAAAAGTTGGATGGTCGTGGCTCCAATCTCTTTTCCTTCGTAAAGGGCGTTATGCGCGCCGCCGGCAGCAGATGTGTGGGCCCCGATCCAAATTTTTTTTGTCATGCAAACTCTTTTAAAACGGGTAAATTTATCAGCTATCTATCAAAAAGTCTAGTGAAGGCTTCATCTTTAATGGAGATCCATGTAAAATAACTAGGGTTATTTAAATTGGGAGCCCTCTTTTATGAAGGGAAGAAATCTTTTTATGAAGAAGTCGATGCATTCGATCGCTTCTGAAACTGAAGCTGGAGAATCCGGCAAGCAAGGTTTAAAGCGTCACTTGGGTTCAACTCAATTGACTTCGATTGGAATTGGCGCGATCATTGGCGCCGGGATTTTCGTTCTCACCGGACAAGCGGCCGCTTTTTACGCGGGACCCGGGGTTTTAATTTCTTTCTTGATCGCAGCTCTCGTGTGCGTATTTGCAGGTCTTTGCTATGCGGAACTCGCTTCCTTCATTCCGATTTCCGGCGGGGCATATTCTTATGCTTATGTGGCTTTAGGCGAGTTGCCGGCTTGGCTTATCGGTTGGTCGTCAGTCATCCAATATTTGGCTGCCGCATGTACCGTGGCTGTCGGTTGGTCCGGCTATTTCATGAGTATTTTAAAAGACTTTGGGCTCAATTTACCCGCCGCATTTACGACAACCCCAATTGTTTATAGTGGCGACACAGGCTGGCATTTAACAGGCGCCTTCCTCAACGTGCCTGCCGTTTTGATTGTCTTTTTGATCTGTATCATGATTTCGGTTGGTATTCGAGCCGCGACAACACTTAATAATATCATGGTCGTAGTGAAGCTTGTCACGATCGTTTTATTTATTATTTTTGGCGCATTTTATATTTCCCCTTCTAACTGGTCGCCTATGATTCCAGAAAATACAGGTGTTTTTGGTGAATTTGGCTGGAGCGGAATTTTGCGCGGGGCTGGACTTGTTTTCTTTGCCTATAACGGCTTTGATACGGTGGCAACACTTGCTCAAGAAACAATTAAGCCTCAAAAAGATATCCCTAGAGGGATCTTAGGATCTCTTGGGATAAGCACGATTGCGTATATCGCGATGGTCCTTGTTCTGACGGGTGTCGTGAGCTACACGATGCTTGGCGTTGCAGATCCGATTTCCGTGGTTTTAAATGCAATGGGTCCTAAGTTCATTTGGTTTGCATTTCTTGTGAAATTTGCAATTTTAGCTGCTTTGACTTCTGTTGTTTTGGCTGTGTTATTGGCACAAACTCGGGTCTTTTTTACAATGAGTAAAGACGGTCTTCTTCCCAAGAAGTTAGCCAATCTCCATCCTAAACTTGGAACGCCTACATTTACCACAGGGCTTATCGCTGTTGCATCTATTGTCATCGCGGGGCTTTTTCCTGTGGATATGTTGGGACAGCTTGTTTCGATGGCTATTTTGATTGTGTTTGGGATTATGTGTTTTGGTGTGCTTATCCTTCGATATACACAGCCGAATGTGCACAGACCGTTTAAAGTTCCGTTTATGCCGTATGTGCCCATATTAGGGATTGCCTGCTGCCTTGGGCAGACATTGTTCTTGCCATTCACAACATGGGTACAGTTTTTTGTTTGGATGTTAATAGGTTTGGTTATCTATTTTAAGTTTGGTTTTAAACACAGTAAATTACGAAAGGTATAGGATTTTATGTCAGCAGTAAGTTCTCCTGATTCATCGGGGTGGTCAAGTGTAGCAAGTGGGGGATCTCATCTTCTTGCGCCGCATCTTAACCCTATAAACCTAGAAGATATCCCTCCTCTAGTTTTACCCCCTGCAGTGGGATCTGAACACGCAGGGCCATAAGAATTCAAGAACGCTAAGACGCAAAAAAAATGAACTTTTTTGCGTCTTGCCTCTTGCCCCGTATCGCCTTATCCAGATTTCGTTTGTAGTTTCTTCTTGTTATCATTCTTGTTGATGCTTTAGATTAATACCAATCGCAAAAAATAACTTCCTATTTAAGCGCGTCAAAGCGTCGAAAATCGAAGATCGTAAGTGGCATTGTATTGACTTAATACTATGCCACTTACGATCTTCGATTTGTCGACAGCTTTCACGCAGCTTAAATAGGAAGTTATTTATTGCGTTTGGTATAAAACCCAAATCTTCGCAGATCTTTAGGAGGTAATATTCATGAGAAACATTCTCTTTTTCCTTATCGCTTTTTCTCTAACGACCCATCAAATTTCAGCAGCAACAAAGGATCGCTCTCCCAAAGAATTCCTTCAAAACAAAATCCCAAAGAAGAATCAACGCTATGATACTTTTTATGCTGCATTAAAACTCATGCGAGATCGTGGGATGAAAACAATTGTAGAAACCGGGACTGCGCGCTCCGGGAGAAAAGGGTTTGAGTCCGATGGAGGCTCTACGATTCTCTTCGCCGATTGGGCAAAAGAGAAGGGGGCGGAGTTCTACTCTGTCGATATATCGAGCGATCACTTAAATGAAGCAAAAAAAGGGGTTTTGCAAGAGCTTGGCAAGTTGAATTCTCGTATCCATTTCGTGTGTTCTGATTCGATTGCTTTTTTGCAAAATTTTGGAAAAACCATCGACTTCCTATATCTCGATAGTTATGACTTTGACTTTAACAATCCTCTTCCCTCTCAATATCATCATTTGTATGAAATTCAAGCAGCGTACCCAAAGCTTTCTGAAAATAGCATCGTCATGATTGACGATTGCGATTTGCCTCACGGGGGTAAGGGAAAATTCGCCATCGAATTTCTCACGGAGCGTGGCTGGAAGATTTTAGAAAATCGGTATCAAGTCATCTTATACTTTAAATGATGAGCTTTTGCCACGCTGCGATTTTTTGCAGCGCTTGCATGGGCGTAAGATCATCGAGATCTATCGATTTTAGTTCTGCGACAAAGGGCGGCTCTTTCGGAGTGAAGAAACTGAGTTGCTCTTCCTTTTTCGGTTTGTCTTTGGCTTGCTTTGCCTCTAACTCTTTGAGCATTTCTTCGGCCCGTCTGATGGCTTTAGAGGGAAGACCTGCAAGTTTTGCCACATGGATTCCGTAGCTTTTATCCGTTCCGCCGCGGATGATTTTTCTTAAGAAAACAATGCTTGAGGGAATTTCTTGGACCGCAGTTTGGAAATTGGCGGCATGAGGGAAATAGTCGCTTAATTTTGTAAGCTCCCAATAGTGGGTTGCAAAGAGCGTTTTTGCCTGTTTTTTTGGCGTTGTAAGAAGATACTCGGCCACTGCCCACGCAATGGATATGCCGTCGTAAGTGCTCGTTCCCCGTCCAATTTCATCAAGGAGTACAAGCGATCTTGAAGTGGCATTTTTTAAGATGTTGGCAGTTTCTGACATCTCAACCATAAACGTTGACTGGCCTCTTGCCAAATCATCGCTCGCGCCGATGCGGGAAAACACTTTGTCAATCACGCCAATATGCGCAGAACTTGCCGGAACGAAGGATCCCATCTGCGCTAAAATAGCGATGAGAGCCACTTGCCGGATATATGTGGATTTTCCCGCCATATTCGGTCCTGTGATGAGCATCATCTGCTCTTTTTCATTCAAAATCGTATCGTTTGGGATATAAGAAGCTGAGCCGACCATGTGTTCAACAATCAAGTGGCGCCCTTCTTTAATCTCCAAAATATTGGAGTCGTCAACAAGGGGACGGACGAGTTTTTTTTCTAAAGCTACCCAAGCTAAGGATAGAAAACAGTCGATCTTCCCAATTTCTTTTGCAAGTGCGTTGATTGTGACAGCTTGTTTTGCAATCTCGAGGCGGAGTTCTTCAAACAGGGTCGATTCGAGAGCCTTGGCTCTTTCTTCAGCACTCAGTACTTGGTGTTCAAATTGCTTAAGCTCTTCCGTGATAAATCTCTCTCCGCTGACTAACGTTTGTCGTCTTTGGAAAGTGGCGGGGATTTTCTCGCTCTGCAGACGGCTCACTTCAATGTAGTAGCCAAAAGCTTTTGTAAAACCCACTTTTAAAGATTTGATTCCCGTCTGTTCTCGTAAGACATTTTGATATCTAGCGATATAGCTTGTCGATTCTTTCGAGAGATTGCGGAAGTGATCCAGCTCTTGATGAAACCCATCTTTAAAAATATCCCCTTCGCCGAGGCGCATGGGAGGGCTTTCTTGGATTGCGGAGAGAATTTTTTGGCAAATCGGTTCGAGTGTTTTGAGATTTTCAAAAAGAGGGAAAGGGAAACATTCGGATAGGATTTGGACAAATTCCGGAAGATGCGAAAGAGAAATCCCGAGCGCTAAAAGATCTCTTGGCGTTGCGTAGCGAACGGAGATTTTCATGATCAATCGTTCAAGATCGCGCACTTTGTAGAGGATTTTGCGCAGCTCTTTGCTTGTCTTGTCATGATCGATAAACGTTGCAATGGCATTTTGCCGCTGCCTAATTTCTTCAATCGAGAGAAGGGGGTGTTTCAGCCAGTGGCAAAGGAGCCGTCCTCCCATCGGAGTACATGTGTGATCTAAAATATCGAGGAGCGTATTTTTATGAGAGCCATCCGTCATCGATTCTGTCAGCTCGAGATTGCGCAGCGACGCGCGGTCTAGGCCCATATATTGGGAGAGAGATTCAGCCTGAATGGAAAGGATATGATCGCAGTTGATGTTCATTTCCTCTTTAAGATAAAGAAGAAGCGTTCCGGCAGATGAAATGGCAGAAGATTGCCCCCGAAGGCCATAGCTATCAAGATTTTGCACTTGGAATTGGCAGGCAAGAACTTCAGAGCCAAAGCGAAGGTCAAGCGGCTCTTTTGTGTTCACTAAAAAAGAAAATGCATGGGAGAGTTCTTTAAAAAAGAGGGGATGGTCTTCTTGAAATTTTTTCCCTGCGATAAATTCAGCAGGGCGAAGGCGGAAAAGTTCGTCTAGAACTTCTTGCTCGCTTTCTAATTCAAGCGCGCAAAATTGTCCGGTCGATAGGTCGATGAAGCTTAAGCCAAATGTGGAGCCAATTTGCGTAATGGATGCAAAAAAATTATTTTTCTTGTCTGACAATAGCTGCGAATTGACCAAAGTGCCAGGTGTTACAATGCGGGCAATTTCTCTTTTGACAATCCCTTTTGTTAGCTTTGGGTCTTCCATCTGTTCGGCAACAGCTATTTTAAACCCTTTGCCAACCAATTTATCGATGTACATTTCTGCCGTGTGGAAAGGGACCCCGCACATCGGAATATCTTGTCTTGCGGTTAACGTAAGCCCGAGCTCCTTTGACATAATTTGGGCATCTTCATAAAAGGCTTCATAAAAATCGCCAAGGCGGAAAAAAAGGAGAGCGTCTTTGGCTGTGACTTTGCATTCGTGCCACTGCGCCATCATGGGAGTTTGGGGAGAGGAAATTGTTGTCATGCCACCATCATAACATTTGATCCCTATTTGTGGAAGAATGAGGTCAAGGCAGGATGGGGTAAATAACAGGATAGGCAGGATCCGTGAAGCGCGGGCAGGATAAAATTATATACTTCCTATCCTCCCGGCGTTTCGCCGATCCTGCCTATCCTGTTATTATTTTCACGGAAAGACCATCTATGAAATGGCCTTGTAATGTATAATGGCTCCATGGCTACTTGCGATTTTGCTACGACCTGTTGGGAAAAGGATTGGAGACTCATTCTTCTCGATCCCGAATACTTACGCGTAAGGATGATTGAAAATCATACATTCCCTTTTAATGATCGCCTTTTAGTCATCAATAATGTCAAAAATTTGACTGAAGTAAAGAAAGCGGCCGATAAAAAAATCGAAGAAGGGGTCTTAACTCGCTATATCGTAGCGGATGAAATAGCGGATGAAATCTTTGCCTTTTTTGCCCTAAAACGTTCTGATTTTAGGATGGGTTTGGATGCACAAGAGTATGAAGGGGTAAATCCGGATTGGATTTATTATAATGCGCTTGGGCCCTTGAGCGCGATTTATGCGGGAAAAAGCGACTATTTGCTCTATCATACAGGCGATGTTTATCTGAAAAAAACCGTTTCTTGGATCCCGAGAACGATTGAGATCATGGAGAAAAGAAAAGAGGTTAAGGTAGCGAATCTTTTGTGGAATGATCAGTGGAGGCAAGCAAAGCGAGAATCCTACCGAAAGAGCTGGAATTTTTATTGCGCCAAAGAGGGTTTTTCCGATCAGCAATTTTTAATCAAAAGAGACGATTTTCGAAAGCCCATTTATGGGGAGATTCGAGAGGACAGTGCCCACTATCCGAGGGGTGATGTTTTTGAAAAGCGCGTTTTTAGCTTCTTGAAAAATCGGAACTTCGAGAGAATCATCTTTAGGCGTGGAAGTTACACCCACGAAAATATAGTATAATGGGCACTTTTTCGAGAGAAAGTTTAGAGCAGTTAAGATCCCGCATCGACCTTGTCGAGGTGCTCAATCCCTATTTGAAATTGCAAAGAGCCGGCGCTGCCTATAAAGCTTTGTGTCCTTTCCACGAGGAAAAGTCCCCCTCATTTGTAATTCAAAAAGGAGATAGCCACTATCACTGCTTTGGCTGTGGCGCTCATGGCGACGCGATTCAATTTTTGATGACCCACCTTCGGATGAGCTTTGCGGAAGCGGTTGAAAATTTAGCTGAGCGTTTTAACGTCCCTTTGGAAGAGGTTCAAAGTACCGAGCAATCGAAGGGAACCCCAAAAGCCGTCTTGAAAGATGCGCTTGTGAGAGCCAGTCAATTCTATCAATTTTGTTTACTTCATACTTTAGAAGGGCACGCGGCGCTCGATTATTTATATAGTCGCGGGATTGATTTAGAATTTATTCAAACATTTGAATTTGGATACGCTCCCAAATCGGGGCAAACCTTGCAAAAAATTTTAGGGGCGCAGAAAATTCCGACTGCTGTACTTGAAGAGGTGGGACTCATCTCTAGAGGTCGTGAGTTTTTTTCCGACCGTATTACGATCCCTATTCGGGATGCTACAGGTGCGATCATCGGGTTTTCTTCTCGCAAATTCAAGCCCGATACATTTGGGGGAAAATATGTGAATTCCCCGGAGACGCCCCTATTTAAAAAATCAAAAGTTCTGTTTGGATTGAGTTTTTGCCGCAAAACGATTGCGAAAGAAAGGCGCGCGCTCATCGTCGAAGGACAAATTGACGCGCTGCGGCTTATCCATTCCGGATTCCTATGGACTGTGGCAGGGCAAGGCACCGCTTTTGGAGAAGATCAAGCAAAAGAGCTGATTCATTTGGGGGCAAGAAAAGTGTATCTCGCTCTCGATGGGGACAATGCAGGGCAGGAAGCGACTGTGAAAATCGGCCATATCTTTCAAAAAGAAGGGATCGAGGTTCTCGTCGTTAAATTGCCTGAAAAATGTGATCCCGATGTGATTTTGCAAGAAAAAGGTCCGGAAGAGTGGCAAAAGCTTTTGGAATCGAGTATCGATTACATTACGTTCTCTGTGGACAGGCTCTCGCAAAGCATTAACATTCAGTCGCCCGCCGGGAAAAATGAGCTTGTGCAAACCATTGCGAAAAGAATTCGGGAGTGGGATCATCCGCTCATGGTGAGAGAATCTCTTCGGAAATTGGCAAGGCTCGTCCAAGTTCCTGAATCGCTCATCGGCGGGATGGAAGAGCTTCCCCCTCAAATGTATATCAAAAGAACGTCTTCGGTTACGTTTTCAGAAGTTGATCCCGATCGGATTTTAGAGGCGGATCTTTTGCGTTGGTTATTTCTGATGGGGGACACCCATCCGGAGCTGTTATCGATTGCGGAAAAAAATTTACGTGAAGAACATTTTCGGGTTCAAGCAGCCCGCCTTCTTTTTGAAAAATACAAAACGGCGGTCAGCGAAGGAAGGCCTCGCGATCTTTTATCGATGGCAATTGACCTAGAGCAGGCAGAAGCGCAACTATTTCTCGCTGAGATTTTGCAGAAAAAGGTCAATCGGGAACGGGCCGTCTCCTGCTTTATAGAAACGGCTCAAAAGATGCTAGAAAGGCATTGGATGCAAGAGCGAGAAGACATCAAGCTCAAAATTTATAGCGGAAGATGCAGCGAAGAAGAAGTCTTAAAGTTAGCAAAACAGTTTGACTCTCTTCGGAAAGAACGACCCCAAGTTGTTACAGAATAAGATTTTATTTTAGTTTTTCGCTTAAAATTTCTAATAATTTTGAAGCGGGGACTCGCTCTTGTTTCATTGAGTCTCTGTCTCGGAGGGTCACAGTGTCATTTTCGAGCGTGTCGAAATCAATTGTGATGCAAAATGGGGTGCCAAGCTCATCTTGTCTTCGATACCGCTTTCCAATTGCGCCTGATTCGTCATATTCGCAGTGCCAAAACATTTGGAGCTGAGCGAAGATTTTCTGCGCTTTTTCAGCCAAAGGCTCTTTTTTCATGAGTGGGAATACGGCGACTTTAACAGGAGCAATGCGCGGAGCGAAATGGAGCACTGTCCGCGTCTCTCCGTTTTCGAGAAGTTCTTCCTCATAGGCATCGCAAAGAAGGGCAAGGAGCGTTCTTTCTACGCCAAATGTAGGCTCGATGACGTGGGGAACGAATTTTTCTCTCGTTTCCGGATCGGTGTATTCGATGTTTTGACCGGAATATTCTGTGTGTCTTTTGAGGTCAAAATCGGTTCTATAGGCAAGGCCATAGAGCTCGCTTCTTCCAAAGGGGAAGTCATAGACGAGGTCAACCGTTCTTTTTGAGTAGTGGGAAAGCTGTTCTGTCGGGTGCTCTTTTTCGTGAACGCGCGAGGATTTGAGGCCAATGAGGCGGCACCATTCGTGCATCGACTTTAGCCATGTCTCGAATGTCGGTTGCCATGCAGCTTCTCTGATGAAATATTCGATTTCCATTTGTTCGAATTCAATCACGCGGAAAACGAAATTCCCGGGAGTGATCTCGTTGCGAAATGCCTTCCCAATCTGCGCGATCCCAAACGGGATGCGTACGCGCATCGTATCGATGACGTTTTTGAAATCGAGGAAAATCGCTTGCGCAGTTTCCGGTCTAAGGTAAGCCACATCGCCATCTGCGCCCGTTTTGCTCATGTGGGTATGGAACATCAAATTGAAGTGGCGCGCTTCTGTAAAGTCGGTAGCTCCGCACTTAGGGCATTTGATCTTATTTTGGACGACTTCGTCCGTCATTTGTTTGAGGCTCATCCCGTCAGCGTCTTTTTTAAGAGCATTTTCAATCAGATGATCGCAGCGGAATCTTCCCTTACACGCCTTGCAATCGATGAGGGCGTCGTTAAACCCTTCGACGTGACCGGAGGCTGCCCAAGTCTTTGGGTGGAGCAAAATGGGGCCGTCTAGGCCTACCATGTCTCGTCTTTCGTGGACGAACATTTTCCACCAAAGATCTTTGATATTTTTTTTGAGCTCAACGCCGTAAGGGCCGAAGGAATAGGTGTTGGCAAAGCCTCCGTAGATTTCGGAGCCTGGATAAATAAAGCCCCGTCTTTTGCAAAGGGCGACGATCGGTTTCAGTGTATCTTGAATAGACGCTTGCTTTTCTGTGCTCATAGACAGGGTATGATAAACTTTTTTCACTTCAGTGTCTAGATTAATATCCTGACAAATAAACCCAAAGTTCAGGTTAATACTTCGGCTGTTTGCTCGCCCATCGTTTGAGCCAGGCGTCTATAGAGACTCTTCCGGGACCAAAGACGAACACGAGGACGGCGGTTAGCAAAAATGGGTAGGGGGCTTGCTGGACAAGGCGGGTGGGCTCCAATAAAAAGCGGAGCTGGATAAAGGCTTCTGTATGAACAAGCGATAGGGCTGTTAGCATGATGATTATGAGGGGAATCGCGGCAAGCCTCGAGATAAAGCCTAAAAATAAACATATACCCCCAACCGTTTCAAAGCCGGCAACCGTATAGGAGACGAGCTCGGGATGGGAAAATCCAAGTGAAGAAAAAAATTGAATGACCGTATTTATGTGGATGAATTTGGCGATCCCTGTGAGGACGAACTGGTGGCCCCAAACAAGACGCATATAGAGGAGAAATAGGCTTTGTAAATTGTTTCCTGCGCGAACTACCCATCCATAAAGACGGTCGATGGTGCGAAGAAATTTGCTCTCAAACATAACGGCCTTCAATTTTATTTTATACACAAGATGACTCGAATTGGGTTTTAAAACAAGGGGAGAAATGCTATACTCTGTGGCGCTATGAAAGAATTTTGTTCACTAACACTCTCTGAGACCCAAGATTGGATGGGGAAAAACGGCGAAAAACCGTTTCGCGCCGCCCAAATTTTTGACTGGATTTATAACAAAGGAGCCCTCTCCTTTGAAGCAATGACCAATTTAGGCAAATCTTTGCGCTCTAAATTGGCAACTGAATTTGGCTTTCCTGTTTTGAAATGCGTTCGGACGATGCACTCCGAAGATGGAGAAACAATCAAATTCTTGTGGGAGCTTCCGGATCAAAAAAAGGTTGAGTCTGTTCTGATTATGTCTGATGACAGGCGCACCGTTTGCGTGTCAATTCAGGTGGGATGTCCCGCGAAATGCGCTTTTTGCGCGTCAGGAAGAGAGGGGCTGAAAAGGAATTTAAGCGCAGCTGAAGTTGTCGAACAAATTCTGCACATCGATCGCTTTTTAAATGAAAAAGGGGAGAGGGTCTCTCATGTTGTTTTCATGGGGATGGGCGAGCCGATGGAAAATTACGATACGCTCGTTCGAGCCATTGAACTGATCAACTCTCCGGACGCCCTAAATATTTCTCAAAGGCGAATCACGGTTTCCACTGTCGGCGTTGTGGAAGGGATTCAAAAGCTTGCATTAGAGCCGTTTAAAGTAAATCTTGTCCTGTCTCTTCACGCTCCCAATCAACACCTGCGAAAGAAAATTATCCCTTACGCAAGAAAGTATTGTTTGGAAGAGATTTTGATTGCGATGGATGAATATGGATCGATGACAAAGAGAGATATCACATACGAATATACTCTCCTGGCAGGAATCAATGACAAAGAAGAGCATGCGGAAGAATTAGCTGAGCTTCTCAAAGGAAAACAGTGTACTGTAAATCTAATTCCGTATAATCCTATTGAAGGACTTCTTTTAAGGCGTCCGGAAAAAGAGGCCATTGAAATGTTTCGCTCCATACTAGTGGATGCGGGTATCAACACGACATGGCGCTATACGAAAGGAAAAGATATTGCGGCCGCCTGCGGGCAGCTTGCTTTACAAAGCTAAGAAGATGAATATTGCTAATTTTTTTACGCTGCTTCGGATTTTTATCAGCCCCATCTTTCCGTTGCTTTATTTGCAATATGAGGGCCTCGGGATCCCTTTTGCCTATGTTCCTTACATTATGCTTGGGCTTTTGGTCATTTGCGAGTGTTCCGATATATTTGATGGCTTTTTAGCAAGGCGTCATAATCTCGTGACTGATTTAGGGAAAATTTTAGATCCGATTGCCGATAGCGTAACGCATATTTCTCTCTTTCTTACCTTTACTCAAGGGGTCGTTCAGCTGCCCCTTTTTATCGTATTTATTTTTCTTTATCGAGAGCTGTTTATCGGGGGCTTAAGAACATTGTGCGCTCTTAGAGGCGTTGCTTTGGCAGCTCGCTTTAGCGGCAAGGTAAAAGCAGTTTTGCAAGCGGTTGTTTGCTCTGTGATCTTGTTTTTGATGATTCCCTATACGGAAGGATTCCTTTCTTTAGAGACCTTTCGTTTTGTCAGCTTTTATTCAGCTCTCTTCGCTGCAATTTATACTGTGATTTCTGTTGCGGATTACGTCTACAGCAATCGGATGTATATCAAAAGAGCGATTAGACCTCTTGCGTAATTTAGGTTCTGTCGATTTCCGGGTTCTTTTGAGCCGATTTTCCATTTTTTTGCGATTGGTATTGCCCATCGAAAAAAAATGGAAAATCGGCCAAAATAATCCCGGAAATCGACGAACCCTAAAATACGCAAGAGGTCTCATCTAAATGTATAAAGATTCATATATAGCCGGGCCGGTTTTTCCCAGCTAAAATCTTGCTGCATCACTTGTTTTATCATCGATTGGAATTTTTCCGGATTGGATCTAAAAATATGGATCGCTCTTTCAAGGGTTTTGGAGAGGTCTTCTTTAGTTGCTTTTTCAAAGACGAAGCCGTTTCTTTTTTCAAGAGGAACTTCTCTGTTTTCAAAATCAAATACCGTGTCTTTAAGGCCCCCTGTTTTGCGGACAATCGGGAGGCTTCCGTATCGCATGGCAATGAGTTGGGATAGGCCGCAGGGTTCAAAAATTGAGGGCATCAGAAGAAAATCAAGGGCGGCATAGAGCTGATGGGCCAAAATCTCGTCATATTCGAAATGGAGACACACATTTTTATTTGTGTCGTATTTTTTTTTGAGAAGATCAAAATGATGCTGTAGAGAGGGGGTGGGGGAGGACCCGAGAAGAAAGAAGCTCCCTCCCAGTTTGAGCGTCTGGATAAGGCCCTCTTCGATCAGCTCGGGCCCTTTTTGAGAGACGATTCTTGTGATGGTCCCAACCCAGGGCCTTTGATTTTCTCCTAAATGAAATTTTTCTCTTAAACGATTCCGGATGGTTTCTTTCGCTTTTGTGATCTCGGCGCCAGGTTGTTTTGCAGAAAAAGAGATTTCCAGGGAAGGATCGTTGGCAGGGTTCCAAATCGTTGGATCGATCCCATTTAAGATGCCGCTTATTTTATTTTGATATTTAACAAAAGTGGTGCTTAACGCCTTGCCAATTGCGGGTGTTAATATTTCTTTTGCATAGCTCGGAGATACCGTATTTACTCGGTCTGCGAAAATCACCCCCCCTTTAAGGAGGTTAATCGCTTCCGGGTGAAGATCGTCTTGAAGGAGATCTTTTGTTAGGTAGCAGTTTCCGTTGAGCCCCACGGCATTGAGATCCCAAGGAGCGCAAAGTCCTTGATACTCAGCGTTATGGATGGTTAAAATTACAGGGTTTGGGAATTTAAAATGTTCTTTTGCAAAGAGGGCGGCAGAGGCGGTGTGCCAGTCATGCAGGTGGAGAGCGTCGATCTTTTTATCTTTTGCCTTGAGATATTCAAGGCTTGCTTTACAAAAATAGAGAAACCGGGCGGCGTCATCCTCGCAGCCGTAGATTTTTCCTCTTTTAAAGTAGTTTTTTGGGTGGTGGGGATCGAGAAGGAGGAGTTTGCAGTTCTCGACGTTAGCTTCCCACATGGTGTTTTTGTACGAAGTCCCATGTTCTAAGCAGGTAAATTCGGAGAGATTTACCTGTAAATTTTTTAGTAGACGCTCCGGGATAAAATCATATTTTGGGAGTATGACTTCCACGTCCTGTCCAAGGCGTAAAAGCTCCCGTACAAGGCCGACTAAGACATCTCCCATCCCCCCCGCTTTCGCAATGGGGGCAAACTCAGCGGATAAATGGATGATCTTCATACTTCCAGCTTTTATACCGAGGGAGGCTAGATATCAATTGCAAAATATTTAGCCCCTTGGGTAATATGGTTCCTTTAAATTTGCTCGCATTGAACGTGATGGGGTGTCGCCAAGTGGTAAGGCAGCGGTTTTTGGTACCGCCACTCGGAGGTTCGAATCCTTCCACCCCAATTTACAATAATAAGGCGAGCCGTTTTCGATTTTCAGGAGTGATTAATGAAACTATCAGTATTCCCAAGAGCCTCAGAGAGAAAAAGCGACACGAAGAAACTTCGTCGTGCTGGACAGGTTCCCGGTGTTCTTTATGGATTGGAAAACACCAACAGAAATGTGACTTTTCAATTAAGCGAGCTGCAAGCAATTCTTCGACAAATTCGTCCTGGTTTGCTCTCTACAATGGTGTTTGAATTGCACGAAGATGGCAAATCGTATAAAGCGGTTGCTAAAGAAATTCAATATCATCCGGCGACTTATGCGATTATCCATGTTGACTTTGCTCTTCTTTCAGATGATCAGAAGGTGACAGTCAATGTGCCTATTCAAGTAACAGGTCTTGCTGAGTGTACAGGAGTGAAGCTCGGTGGATTCATGCGCCAAGTCATCCGTAGCATCAAAGTGAGCTGTTTCCCTAAGGATATTCCTGGGGAATTTTTGCTTGATGTTCGAGAATTGGATGTGGGTCAGTCAAAGACTTTGGCGGATCTTGCGATTCCGGAGAGCGTCCGTCCTATGGCGAAGATGAAAGAAGTGGCTGTAGTTATTGCGAAGAAAGCCGGCTAGAAGAGCGTAAGCATTTGTGGATAAATACCTCATTGTTGGGTTAGGAAATCCGGGCAAGGCTTACGATAATACGCGCCATAATATTGGTTTTGCAATCGTCGATGTTTTGGCAAGAAAACATCGACTCGAATTTCGAGAAAAAACGAAATTCAAAGGGCTTTTGGCTGAAGGAAACATCGGCGAGGCCCCGGTATCGATTTTAAAGCCGTTGACATTCATGAATCTCAGCGGTGAATCAGTGGCGCTAATTGCCCACTATTTACAAATCCTTCCGTCCAAAATCCTCATTGTTGTTGATGATGTCGATCTCGCCTTAGGCCAGATGCGGCTTAAAATCAATAGCGGAGCCGGAACGCATAATGGACTGAAGAGTATAGAGCATCATCTTCAAACGGACCGATACGCAAGATTGCGGATTGGAGTGGGAGATGAGCATGAGGGGGATCTCGCCGATTTTGTGCTGAGCCCCTTCTCTCGGGAAGAAGAGAGTGTTCTTCCTGAAATAATTGAAAGAGCGGTCCAGGGAATAGAAATTTGGCTGGATCGAGGAATTACCCGTGCGATGGATTTTGCAAATAAAACTTATCCATCAAACCCAAGCAATGGAGAAAAATGAGTAGAGAAAGAAACGGGCTTTACGAAGGGATGTACATTCTTAGCGCTACGCTGAGCAATGAGTCTCGAAAAAAAGCTTTAGATAAAATTACTGATGGTATCGTCGAAAAAGGCGGAGAAGTTAAGAAGATCCACGATCAAGGTAGACGCAAGCTCTGCTACGAGATCAAAGGAAAAAAAGAGGGCCATTATTACCTCGTTTATTTCGCAGCTCCAACCCGTTCTATTATTGAGCTCTGGAAGGATTATCACCTGCACGAAGATCTTTTACGTTTCATGACTATGAAAACGGAAGAAGTATTGGAAAGTCTTGAGTTTAACCCTATTAGAGTACAAGGTTGATTATGCAACAACAATATAGTAGACCAGCGCCATCTTCTTCTTATGAAAGAAACAATCAAAGCCAAGGTGGAGATTCATCTCCTTTCGCGAAGAAGAAAAAAGCATGCCCATTTACAGCCGCGAAAGTAAAAGGGATCGATTACAAAGATACTGAAACTTTGAAGCAATTCATTACCGAACGGGGCAAAATTATGCCGCGCCGTATTACCGGGGTTTCTTATTTTTATCAGAAAGTATTAAAAAAGGCGATTAAGCAAGCCCGTTATATGGCATTGCTTCCCTTTGTAGCTGAAGAATAAGAGGAGACAAATCATGAAACAACAACTGTTATTAATACAAGATGTCGAGTCTCTCGGCCGCAAAGGTGAAATTGTTTCTGCAAAGCCGGGATACGTGCGTAATTTCCTCCTTCCTCGAGGACTTGCTGTCGTGGCGAGCCCAAATACGCTCCGCAAGCAAGAAGCTTTGCGTGCAGAAAGGGAAAAACAAGCGATCATCGATCGTGAAGAGGCTGAAACAATTGCAAAACAACTCGAAGGAGTTGTTCTTGAGATCAAGGTGAAAGTGGATCCTGAAGGACATATGTATGGATCTGTAACACCTGCAGACATCGTTCGTCTTTTTGAAGAAAAAGGGTTTGCGATCGAAAGAAAATATATTCAGCTCAATCGCCCGATTAAAGAGACAGGCGCTCACAAGATCTCTTTGAAACTCAAAGAAGGCATTCCTGTAGTTTGCGTTCTTCAGATTATTCCGGAAGGGATGATCATGGCTGGTAAAGAAGAGGTAACAGCTCCTCTTCCAGTTGAGATTGAAGCAGAAAAATCTGAGTAATTCATATTAAGACCTCTTGTGTTAAGCAAGAGGTCTTATCAACTGATGAATTTTCTCCTTATACCAAACGCAGTAAA
>CAZQNB010000010.1:21947-35903 GCA_964594545.1 uncultured bacterium
TAAGCAAGAGGTCTTATCAACTGATGAATTTTCTCCTTATACCAAACGCAGTAAAGACTCTCCTTCGTTAACCTCGTATCGTTCTGCAAAAATCACATCTTCCAAAAAATATTCCTTCAGCTTGGTGGCAAGACCCTATTTTTCGGTATCTCCAAAAGCATGATAAAATTAATGCCAAAAAGCTGATTTTTGAGGTATCCTCGATATAGAATGAATTTTGATCAAAACATACTCATCACAGGCGCTGCCGGCATGATCGGCTCCGGCGTTGTTCGCCATCTCAATGATTTGGGTTATAGCAGGCTGATTCTCGTCGACGATTTAGGCTGTGGAGATAAGTGGAAAAATTTACTTGGGAAAAATTTTATCGATGTCATTTCTCCAACCATTCTTTTTGATTATCTTAAGGGAAGAGAAGGGGAAATCGATGCCTATATCCATTTGGGCGCTTGCTCAGACACAACAGAGACAAACGCCGATTATCTGTTAGAGAATAATTTTCGCTTCACTATTCGGCTTGCTCAAATTGCTTTGAAAAACAATAAACGGTTCATTTACGCATCCTCTGCTGCCACGTATGGAGATGGCTCTTTGGGATTTTCCGATGACGAAAGCTCCCTTGAACATTTGCGCCCGCTAAATATGTACGGGTTTTCCAAGCACTTAACTGATTTGTGGATGAAGAGAGAAGGGGTTTTAAACCGCGTTGTGGCGCTAAAATATTTCAACGTCTTTGGTCCAAACGAATATCACAAAGCGCATATGGCATCTTTCGTACTGAAGATGACAGATATTGCCAAGCGGGATGGCGTTTTAACTCTGTTCAAGTCAAATGACCTTCCCCGCTTTGCCCATGGGGAACAGTGTAGAGATTTTATCTATTTAAAAGACGCTGTTTGTATGACCTGTCTTTTTCTGGATCCCAAATACAAAGAGGTGGGAGGGGTTTTTAATATTGGATTAGGTAGGCCTACAACATGGAATCAGATGGCAGAGCTCCTTTTTTTAGCGCTACAAAAAGAGAAAAAGATCGCGTATGTAGACATGCCTTTGGAATTAAATCGTCAATATCAGAATTATACTTGCGCAGACATGCGCAAATTCCATAACATCTTCTCAATGGATAGAGAAATGACTCCGATGCACAAAGCAGTTCCTGAGTACGTTTCTGATTATTTGTTGAGAAATGCTCGATGGTAAATATCTCAAAATCGTTTCATCGTCTACAACCGTTTAAAGTCCTTGTGCTTGGCGATTTTTTACTCGACACATACACAACAGGAAAGGTGCGTAGAATTTCCCCGGAAGCGCCTGTCCCTGTCATGGAAGTGCACCGCCATGAAGAGAGACCCGGCGGCGCTGGCAACGTTGTCTTAAATTTGCACTCGTTAGGCGGCATCGTCCATTGCGTAGGAAGAATTGGGGCAGATAGCTACGGTCTTCGCCTTAAAGAGCTTTTGTCTCACGATGGAATTGATCATAGCTCTTTAGTGGTTGAAAAGGGGTATATCACTCCGGTAAAAAATCGACTCATTGCTGACAGCCAGCAATTGATGCGGATTGATTCTGAAATTATTTCTCCTCTGGATCCCTCTTTAGAAGAGATGTTGATTAAGCGGCTGCAAGTCTTGATCCCGCAAATGCAGATTGTGGCTCTTTCTGATTATGGAAAAGGATTTTTGACAAGTCGAATCATTCGAGCTGCATTAGAAATTGCAGCGCATGCAAAAATACCGACGATTGTGGATCCTAAGGGGACTGATTTTACAAAATACAAAGGGGCAACGGTTTTAAAGCCCAATCTCGGAGAAGCTTACGCCGCTGTGAAAAGGCCTCTTTCGTTTGGCCTTTCTGATGTTGCTGCTGAAATTTTTAAAGAGGCGTCTGTCGATCTTCTGCTCATCACCAGATCAGAGGCGGGAATGAGCCTTTTTGAGGCAAATGGCAAAAGAAACGATTTCCCTGTGATCTCGAAAGAGGTGATCGATGTAACGGGCGCTGGAGACACTGTTTTGGCCGTTTTATGCTTGGGCCTGGCAAATGGTCTAGATATGCCAAGCGCTGTTTTTCTATCGAATGTGGCAGCAGGCATTGCGATTGAACGGCTCGGTTGTGTTCAGGTGACGTTGTCGCAGCTTGCAGAAAGGCTTTTAAAAACGGACAACCAGACGAAAATTTTTGATGAGAGTCAGTCTTACGCGCTCCAACAAGTTTTGAAAGGGAAACAATATTCTCTCCTTGTCCTTACGCAAGAAAATGCAAAATCGCTCAAATTTTTTAAAGCGATACGGCAGATAGCGAAGAAAGAGACGCAAGAGATGATTGTCTATCTTTCCGATGTTTCTCCGGATGATGATTTTGTCCAGGTCCTCTCTTCATTGCATGAGATCGATACGATCATTTTGCAAGCGACGAGTTTGAAAAATCTATGCGAGACGATTCATCCGAAAGAAGTGTATTTATTGGAAGGGGAGAAGCTTGTTGTGATGGATCAGGCTAAGGAAATTCTATTTTCTCTCATTAATACCATTTATCATAAATAACGTTGAGTTGTAGCGTCGGATAGTGCGTCAGATTTGAACGATCGTTTCGAAACTGATATTCTTGAATATCAGTGAGAAAGGATCGTTCAAAGATGACGTGCTAGACGATGCTACAACTCAATGTTATTTTTGATAGATGGTATAATAACTGCGCCGCCAAGGCATAAGTCGCCTTGATAAAAGACAATCGATTGCCCGGGAGTAATAGCTCTTTGTGGCGTGTCAAAAACAACAACTCCATCTTCTTGGATAACGCAAGGCTGTTCCATTTGCCGATACCGAATTTTAGCGGTGCATCGATAGGGGATTTCTTCCGGAGGCGTGTCAATCCAAGTAAATTGCGAAGCGGTAAGAGAGGATGCGAAGAGGGCCGGGTGATTTTCGCCCCTTTCGACAAAGACGATGTTGCGCGAGATGTCTTTTTCTACAACAAACCAGGCTTCTCCCTCGCCGCCCAGTCCAAGCCCTTTTCTTTGGCCAATTGTGTAAAATGCAGCGCCGTCATGTTTGCCCACAACTTCCCCATTAAGCCTCTGAAAAGGTCCCGATGTATAGCTGAGATATTGGGAGACAAAGGGTTTAAAATCCCTTTTCCCGATAAAACAAATGCCTGTGCTGTCTTTTTTTTCGGCGGTTGGTAAATTGTATTTGCGAGCGAGATCGCGGACCTCTTTTTTGGTTAAATGGCCCACAGGAAAGAGAACTTTGTTGAAAGCCTTTTGCTTCACAGCGTGCAGAAAATAGGTTTGATCTTTGTCTTGGTCGATGGCTTTGAGAAGCCGTTTTTCACTGTCCAGTCGTGCATAGTGGCCGGTTGCTAAGAAATCTGCGCCCAGCTGCATTGCTTTTTCTAAAAAGACATCGAATTTGATCTCTTTGTTGCACAAAATATCTGGATTGGGGGTGATTCCGGATCGCAAATCTTTGAGGAATGAGGCGAAAACCTTGTCCCTATATTCTTCGACGAAGTTGACGCTATAGCAAGGGATTTGTAAATGGTCGCACGTTTTGACAACATCTTCGTATTCTTTTGATGATTGACAAACGCCACTTGCATCTGCCTCTTCCCAGTTTTTCATGAAAAGACCAATCACTTTATAGCCCTCTTCTTTTAAGAGAGCGGCAGAAAGGGAGGAGTCAACTCCTCCTGACATTCCAACAACGACAGTCATGAATACGTGTGCCTTTCTAAGCGCTCAATTCTCTCTTCCAAAGGAGGATGTGTAGAGAAAAGGGCAAAGAGCCCTTTTTTGCCGCTGCGGGATATTTTGAATGCCGCAATCGCTTCAGGCTGTTTCGGATCTTCGTTATTTTTGAGCGCATTTAGACTTTTCAGGGCTAAGATCATGGAGTCTTTGCCTGCCAATCTAGCGCCGCCGGCATCAGCTCTAAACTCGCGGTATCTTGAGTAGGCTGCGATGACTAAAAATCCAAGCGCCATAAAAACGGCTTCAAAAAGGTAGGTGAAGAGGATATAGCTCATGTAGCCGCTTCCCTCGCCGCTACTGCGGTTTCTTCCAAATCCGGAGAGAAGCGAGGCTAAAACGCGCGCTAAGAACATCACAAATGCGTTAATCACTCCTTGGAGGAGGGTCATCGTGACCATGTCGCCATTTGCGATGTGGGCAATTTCATGGCCTAAAACGCCTTCCACTTCTTTATGACTCATCCGGTTCAGTAGGCCGGAAGAAACGGCGACCAGGGATCTGTTTTTGGTAGGCCCTGTGGCAAATGCATTGACCTCATTTGAGCGATACATACCCACTTCCGGCATCGGGATTCCGGCTCTTTGGGTTAACGTGTGTACAGTATCTAAAAGTTCTTTTAATTGAGGGTCGTGGGTTGCAGGGTCGATCACTTTTACGCCCAGCATCCACTTGGCCATGACTCTAGAGAGGGCAAGGGAGATAAACGCGCCGGCCATGCCCCAAACCAGGCAGAAAATCATTAGGGAAGAATAGTCGATCCCATGGGCGGTTAGGTAGGGTTGTACATGGAAAATATTGAGGACAAGCGTCACCATCAAGATGACAAGGGCGTTCAAAGCGATAAATAAAAGAATTCTTTTAAACATGGTTTGCTCCCAACAAATAAATCTCCCTCCATTCTACTCGAGGAAGGCTAAAAGGAACAGTTTTTTTAGATTATACCAAACGCAGTAAATAAATTCATATTTAAGCGCGTCAAAGCGTCGAAAATCGACGATCGTAAGTGGCATTGTATAGTCGATTAAAATTAATTTCGCATCATCTGGCCGCGCCAAAGCGCCGAATTTCAAAAAACGCAAAGCACCTAGTATTAAACCAATACAAGGTGCTTTGCGTTTTTTAAAATTCGGCAGCTTTCGCTGCGGCCATATGGTGCAAAATTAAATTTAATCGACTATATTGACTTAATAATATGCCACTTACGATCGTCGATTTTCGACGCTTTGACGCGCTTAAATATGAATTTATTTACTGCGATTGGTATTAGGCCATTTGGAGCTCTTCTAGTTGTTCGAAGATAAGATCTCTATCGTCAGGGTTGTAGATCATGGCTTGCTCATAGTGAAAAATGGCGTCTTTATATCTCGGCAAGTCGTTTCCATTGACATCAGTCCATGTTCTAAAAAGGAGGGCTAGGTTATAATGAACAAGGAATAATTCCTCTTCATCAAGATCCGTGTTTTTAGCAGCTATAAGCAAAGTTTCTTCTGTTTCGTTTTGCTGATCGAAGATCTCTGCGTAACGAGGGATGCATTGGAGGTTATCCAGCATGCCCCAAAATCGATAAAGACTGTTTAAATCGCTTTGAAGGTAGAAGTATTCTTCGAATTTTTTAGCCTGTTTTGCTAAAGCAATGGCTTTCTTGTAATATGTTTCAGCTTTTTCGGAACAGCGAGGCCTCCATTGGTAATTGGAAGCAAGTGTTTCGCATGCGTCAATGACTTCATCGGGATCCCCATTTTCAGTATCAGCTATTTTTACGAGAAGTTTTTCAGCGATTTCAAGGTCTAATACATCCTTCAATTCTCTAATTAACGGTGCATACCCCCCTTCCAAAGCTTTCGTAACCCAATATAGAGCTAGTTCCGGCGATTTTTCGTTTTCATCGTTTAGATAGTGCTCGGCCAGTTCCCATTGACTTTGGAGGCTTCCTAATTCGGCATCTTTTTTGATAAGATCTATCGACTGATCCATAGAACGAATCTGTACGCAAGGCATTGATGGTTCTTGGTCCGGATGGAAAACTCTGAAGATTTGTTGCTCATCTTCAATCTCAGACACCTCTATGCCATGTTCGGGACAGAAATAGAGCGCGCTATAAGAACAAGGAATGATAGGCGCAATAACATTGAGTTTTGTGACTTTGGCCAAATGAGGACCTAGTAATGCGCCTGTACTGCATGACATGAGAACGATTTTTGCCGTAGTATTTAATCCGGCAAAATCTTCTTTGCGTACATCTGTTATGGAGTAGGCTTTTGTCTTATCTTTTTCGGAATTTTTACCTAAGTCTATGCTATCTTCTTCCCCGTGTCCGCAAATCATTAACAAGTCAATGGGCCGCTTTTCCTTTTCTTTGATCTTTAAAATTTCTTCTTTAATCTGATTGTTGTTTCCTATGATTTTGAATGCCACTCGGTGCGTTTCTGCCAGGGTAAGAATTTGGTTGCGAGAATAAAGCTGAGAAAAGATTTTATTGTGATCGCTTTCTGCTTGCAGAATTAATGCAAGAGGCATGTGAGCCGCTTTCATTTTGTTGGAGGTCTCAAGAGCTTCCCAGAAATAATTTGGCATCATTGGATCAATGTCTAAAATTGAATCTACATCGTTAATTTCCATAATCACCAATTGTTAATTTGTGTGATATTGTCATTGATTGTGTGTTTATTGTAAATATAAACAAATTTTACGATTTTAATAATTAATTATTATAAATATTTTAATAGTTGGTTTGTATGCCGAACGTCATTCAAAATTTGGCCGCTTTTCGATTCTTTTGCTGGGGGTAATATACGAACGGTATACATTCTTTGAATGGTCTATCAAATTAGAGCTGTCCAAGATTTAGTGATTGCGCGGAAATTGGTTTTCTGTCATTTATTCGGGGCAATATTTTTTTAGCATTTTCAAAGGGTGCCCACAAAGATGAGTAAAAAACTCGTTAAAATTGATAAGCAGTTGCAAGAAAGCGGAATGGATCAAATGAAAAGCATACTCAAAGAGAAGTATGCGTGTTATGTTTTGATTACTTGCTCAGAGCCCGGCAATGATGGTAAGATGGAAGTCGAAATGAACTTCGAAGGGGATGAGGATTTAGCCGCTTTATTAGTAGATAATGCATCGCAAGTCTTCGATGCAAAGGCGCCTCGTCGGGAATCGAAATAAAAAAGGCACACTATGCAATCGGATATTGGTTTAATTGGACTTGCTGTCATGGGACAAAATTTGGTCCTCAACATGGCAGATCATAAGTATACAGTTTCTGTTTTCAATCGCACAGCTTCGAAAACAGACGAATTTCTCAAAGGTCCAGCTCACGGTAAATCGATTGTTGGCTTCCACGATATCCCGGCGTTCATTAAAAGTTTAAAAGCTCCTCGTCGCATCATGCTCATGGTAAAAGCGGGAGATCCTGTTGATGAATTCATTGAGCAACTTGTCCCTCATTTAACAAAAGGGGATATCATCATCGACGGAGGAAACAGCCATTTCCCGGACAGTCAGCGAAGATATGAAGATCTCAAAGCAAAGGGGATTTTATTTGTAGGCGCGGGTATTTCCGGCGGCGAAGAAGGGGCACGTCACGGCCCGTCTATTATGCCGGGGGGAAATCCCGATGCATGGCCTCATGTGAAGGGGATTTTCCAGGCAATTGCCGCCAAATCCGATGACGGGCAGCCGTGCTGCGATTGGGTAGGCATTGGGGGCGCGGGCCATTATGTGAAGATGGTGCATAACGGGATTGAATATGGTGATATGCAGCTCATTTGCGAGGCTTTCGATCTATTGCGCAAAGGGGCCCATTTCGGATTTAAAGAATTAAACCAAACGTTTATTGAGTGGAATAAGGGAGCGTTAGATAGCTACCTCATCGAGATCACAGCCGATATATTTTCGAAGATGGATACAGATGGGAAGCCTTTGCTTGAAAAAATTCTCGATGTCGCAGGGCAAAAGGGAACGGGCAAGTGGACGGGGATCGATGCGTTAGACCGCGGCATGCCTTTAACGTTGATCGGCGAGGCTGTATTTGCAAGATGCCTTTCTTCTTTAAAAGAGGAGCGGGTATTGGCAAGCCGGGAGTTTGAGGCGCCTCAGCATACCATGGCGATTCCTAAGGCCGAATTTGCCAAAGCGATTGCGGGAGCCTTATATGCTTCAAAGCTGATTTCTTACGCTCAAGGGTTTATGCTCATGCGTCAAGCCTCAGAAGAAAATAAATGGAAACTCAATTTTGGATCCATTGCGCTTATGTGGCGCGGGGGCTGCATCATCCGAAGCAAATTTTTAGGAAAGATCAAAGAAGCTTTTGATAAAAATCCAAAACTTCAAAGTTTACTCCTGGATCCCTTCTTCAATGGAGAGGTTAAGGGGGCTGAAAAAGCTTGGAGAAAGGTTATTGCTGAAGGCGTTATGATGGGCGTTCCGATGCCTTGTTTTTCAACCGCTCTTGCGTTTTTTGATGGATATCGAAGTAAAGATCTCCCTGCGAATTTGCTGCAGGCGCAGCGCGACTATTTTGGAGCGCATACTTATGAAAGAGTCGATAAGCCACGAGGACAGTTTTTTCATACGAACTGGACGGGAACGGGTGGGTCGGTCAGCTCCAGCACGTATAATGTGTGAGTATACCGCTCGTAATCAACAGATTTCCTGTATAGGCTAGGTTATGCAAGAGCTTTGTTATACCAATCGCAATAAATAAATTCATATTTATTCTGCGTGAAAGCTGTCGACAAATCGACGATCGTAAGTGGCATTGCCACTTACGATCGTCGATTTTCGGCGCTTTGGCGCGGCCAGATGGTGCAAAATTAAATTTAATCTACTATATTGACTCTTCAAATTGTTTTTTTTGCAGAATGTATATTTATTGCAAAGTGTAGACATTATATAAATATCTTGTTACTCTTTTTGTCTAAATTAAACAACGGATGAAAAGATGCATATTGTCTTAAATAAATTTTTCGGTGTTTGTGGTTCGGCTAACCCCTTCGCTGCAAAAGCCCTATCTCAGCTTAGATCTAAAAGAGATGAGATGAAAATGACTTTAAAACTATCGTATATATCATTGAAACTTTCTGAGCTCGGTAAGACTTTCTCGATGTCAAAACAGACACAGTTAAAAAATTTAGTAATTCATTCGAAGGGAAACTTAGGGAACTTATGTAGGATATTTCATAATTCTAAGGGTACATATAGAGCTGTTTGTCTTCCCTTAAATATCAGGAGAGCGCCTCTTGATTCCTTCGGCTCCACCTCTTCTCAGTCCTTATCCCAAGTAAATCAAGCTGTTTGTGCACACAAATATGAAAATCATCAGAACCACAATAAAAAAATGTTATTTATATCATTCATTTTGGGGATCGTTTCTCAATTGGCTTTCGACAAGGCAGAAGCTGAGGGATCTGATAGTTTTTTTGTAAGTGGTGTGCGGGCGTATGAGAAAGGTTTTTATAAAGTAGCACAGAAAGATTTAAGCAAAGCGCTCTCGGTAAAACATGACAAGATGTTGATCAATAAAATTTTTTTAATTCTGACTTATATTCAAGTTGATGAGATTGTCTTGGCTATTCAATTGATAGACGAGTGCATTTTAGAGTTGGACGGTATAAAAAAACAAATGATCGTTTCCTTAAAACAGTTTTGTATCGAAAATGAAAAAAAATCCACAAAATTGCTTAGTGGTAAAACAGTAGAGGCTCTGTCTAAAGCTTTAGACATTCCGATGAAATTCTGCTCCAACCCAAGAGAATTAGCGATGAGCCTGCTTGAATCTTTAGATGGTTTTCTCAAGCTCATTGATTCAAATAAAATACTTAATGAATCAATTGCCCCGTTTTTTCTAGATTTCTCAGATGAAATGAGTAAATCATACGCCTTCATTTACGCCCTAAAAGGTATATGTCAAAATCTGCAAGGAGATGATGAGCAATTTGCAGTGGATAGTTTACAATCGGCCTATATAAATATCATGAGTCGCTGGCCTGTAGAAGCTCAAGGGGAGAGTTTATTTGATTCTGGGTATTGTGGATATGTAAGCAGATTAGTTTCCGATGGGGAGATTGTTCGTAAAATTAATTGCATGCTTCGCGACAAATATCCAGAAGAAGAGTTTGTCGTTAAGTCTTTGCGCGTTTCCAAGCAAAATACAGAGATGGTTATGAAGACACCTATTGATAAGTGTAAACTTGTAGACAATCTTGAAAAAATCAAAGAAGATGTGGTGTGTTTCATACGCAATCACCTGATTACAAGCGAGATGGATCAAAAAGTTTTACTCTGTTTGATGATGCTGTTGGGAGCCTCAAATAGCTCTCCTATATCTATATCTGCGTTATTTATTGCTCTGGCAAGTGGGTTAAAAACGACATCTCCAAATTTAGGAACTAGTGCTTTGATTAGCATGGCGCGGGAGTTCCATGCAAATAACCCAATAAAAATTCCTGAAATGTCCGATATTCATTTGGCTTTTCAGTCGAGTAATAAGCTGCTCGATGGTTCGAAAACTGAAACTAAATTGATTTCATTAGAGTTTGAGGGTATCTATATAGACAGTCGAATCGTGATGCGCATACCGGCAGAGCATACCTTTACTAAAGATCGTAGAAGTTTAGTTAAAGAGTTGCTTCGATTTTACTCTATGAAATGAACTGGACAGGAACGGGCGGATCGGTCAGCTCCAGTACGTACAATGGTTAACTCTTCTTAATCTGTTTGGTGTCGATTGGAGGGAGAGTTTTTCCGAATTCTTTGGCTTTAGCGCTTGGTTTCCCAGTTTCTGTGGGGAGGGGTAATAGATGCCTTATTTCCTTTTGCACGCCTTGAGGACTAGAGTAAAACAATTCTGTCATCAATCTTTTGCGTTCAGTAATTTCTTCTTGTCTGTTTTTATCTCTACGTAATAATTCCCTAGTTGCGAATTCAAAGAAATTTTTTAATCGCATTCTTTGGGTACCCTCTTCTGTGCTGATGTTGTTTCGGTTGGATGGCTCTTTAGCAAGGAGAGATTTCTTTAAGGCTTCATTTGCTCTGAATCTCTTTATTTCTAAGAGTTTTCTTTTTACAAGGTGTTGCCAGGGCTCATTCAAAAGAAAAATGCTGGAAACAGTTCTCGCGATACAAGATCCTCGGAGATTAGCGGCACATGCGCTAAAACAATCTCTCGAATAGACGTAGAAATTGTGCAAGGCGTTCATGAGATTTATTGGATTATTCTGCTTTAAGAACTTCCATGAAGGCGCTTTGAGGGATATTGACCTTGCCAATTTCCTTCATCTTCTTCTTGCCCTCTTTCTGTTTTTCCCAGAGCTTTCGTTTTCGGGTGATGTCGCCGCCATAGCATTTAGCTGTGACGTTTTTGGTGAGCGCGCTAATGGTTTCTCTTGCGACGATTTTCCCGCCGATGGCTCCTTGAATCGGAACTTTAAAGAGCTGCTGTGGGATGACTTCTTTTAGCTTTGCGCAAATCGCTCGTCCTTTCGCTTCTGCTTTACTTCTGTGAACGAGGCAGGAAAAGGCGTCTACAGGCTCTTCATTGACCCGAATTTCGAGTTTGATGATATCGCTTTTTTTATACTCGTCGGTTTCATAATCAAAAGATCCGTACCCGCGAGTGATCGATTTGAGCTTGTCGTTGAAATCGGTGATGATCTCGTTCATGGGCAAAAGGTAGGTGAGAAGAAGGCGAGATGCGCTCATGGACTCTGTTTTTGTAAGAGAGCCCCGTTTTTCTGTACACAGGTTCATGATTCCGCCTAAGAACTCAGAAGGGGAAATAATGTGCACTTTGACCCATGGTTCTTCCACGTAATCGATGTGCGATGGATCCGGGTATCTGGCAGGATTGTCGATGGTGATGACCTGGCCGTCATTTAAAATAAACCGATAGATAACGCTCGGCGCTGTTGTAATGATGTCGAGATTAAACTCTCTGCTCAATCGTTCAAAAACGATTTCTAAATGGAGCAATCCCAGAAAGCCGCATCGAAAACCAAATCCAAGCGCTAAGCTGCTTTCTTGCTCTACATGGAGTGCTGAATCGTTGAGTTGCAATTTGGCAAGAGCGTCGCGCACCTGTTCAAAGTCGGAAGAGTCGACAGGATAAATCCCTGCAAAAACAACGGGCGAAATAATTTTAAATCCGGGAAGAGGGGAGGAGGCGGGAAATTTATGTAAAGTGACCGTATCCCCAATTTTTACATCCAATGTGTTTTTAATATTCGCGACAAAATAACCCACTTCGCCGGGACGTAAAACATCTACCGGTTGTTCATTCGGCGCAAAAATACCTACTTCGCCGACTTCAAAATGTTTTCCTGTCGCCATGAATCGAATATGCGATTTTTTAGAGATCTCTCCGCTTACGACGCGGATATAGACCATGACGCCTCGGTAAGCATCATAATGGGAATCAAATACAAGGGCTCGCAACGATGAATCAACAGGCTCTTTAGGACACGGGATTTCTGTGAGGATTTTTTCAAGAACCTGGTCGATGTTTAGGCCTGTTTTTGCAGAGATTTTCAGGGCGTGGGTCGCATCGAGTCCGATCACGTCTTCGATCTGTTTTTTTGCAGATTCCGGATCTGCTGAAGGAAGATCGACTTTATTGATGACAGGAAGAATTTCAAGGTTGCGATCAATCGCAAGGTAGACATTTGCCAGGGTCTGCGCTTGCACGCCTTGCACGGCATCGACAACGAGAAGAGCTCCTTCACAAGCGGAAAGAGATCTCGAAACTTCATAGGAGAAATCAACGTGGCCGGGGGTGTCGATTAAATTGATTTGGTAGATATGGCCGTCGTTTGCTTTATAAAGCATTGTGACAGGCCTTGCCTTGATCGTAATGCCCCGTTCGCGCTCTAAATCCATATTGTCGAGATATTGCGCTTGCATATCGCGCGCTTCAACGGTGTGCGTTAATTCAAGAAGTCGATCGGCAAGCGTAGACTTCCCATGATCGATGTGGGCGATGATGCTAAAATTGCGGATTCTTTTGCGGTCGTATTCAAACATAAGGAGACATTATATAACAGAGAGGTTGGCTTGTATAGCGAAAAAAATATTTGTTATAAATGTTTTGTCTCTTTAACATCTCTTTACCGAAAGTTTTAAAAGATTTTATATGCATGTCCCTAGAGTCCCGTATCTGAATCGAATCAAGCCGTGGCACCGCAATATAAAAGAGGAATTCATTCAATCAGAGTCGCAAGAAAAATCAAAAATCACGGTCTTTGTTTTAAATCGGCTTGGGTCTTCCAATTCCTACGGGAGGGAGGCGATGCTCCCTAAAGATTTTTCCTCTAGGATCATGATTGATGTTTTGTCTTCGTTGGCAGAGAGGCTTCGGGATCAAAGTCCGGGAGGAAAAAGACTGCAAATCCAAGGAAGGGGGCCCAGGCAAATTGAATACCTCCCTCCTATAGGATTGAGGTATTGCGGTGCCTATCAGTGGATCAACGCATGGATGCAGTTTTTGATTCATCTGCCAAAATTTACCGAGCTTGTTTCTTTCGTGGGAAAATCATTTGATCCATTTCGGGTTTTTGTAGATCAATATATGATCGATCAGAAAGAGGGAAGAAGCGTTTCTTTTGCAGAGAGCGCATCTCTTGTTTTGTGTCTTTTGCAAAATCATCCGGTGTATTTAAATCGGTTTTCGGATCCCGTGGATTTTTATGAAATTTTCCGGTGTTTTTTTAAATCCCTTTTTTCACCGATCATATTAGGGGGTAATACCTCTTTTTGTGATTCGATTGTGTTTCATGCAGAGTGGTTTATGGTTTTGGATCATCAAGAGCTTTCGCAAAGTGTATTGGCGTCCCACCCATCAGAAATCATGGTTGCTTTTGCGCGAGATGCATTAAAGCGTCCTCAAAGGCAATATTTTTTAAATAAGGGGAGGTATTTTTATGATCTCGATGCCTTTATTGAGTGTCGTCCGGATCCAAAGGGGGCCCACTATGTTACTTACGTCCGGATAGGTGGTGTTTGGTATCAATGTGAAGATGAAAAGATCCGTTATGTCTCATCGAGAACGCTGAGTGTTCCTCTTTCTCGGGGAGCCCTATTCCATTACAAACGATCGGGGATATAAGGAATAATAACAGGATAAAGGTTCTTCCTAAGAATTTGGGGTGAACGTATGCGATTTTCGCGCCCAATTCTTTGAAGGAGGTCTATTTTTCGTATCTGAAGTTTTA
>CAZQNB010000011.1:0-35707 GCA_964594545.1 uncultured bacterium
GCGGATCCTGTTATTATTTTTTTGTCTGGTACAGAGCTTCGCGTCTTGGCTTTTCAATTTTTTTGTCCAGTACAGTTAACATAATTTTTGATAAATAAAATAAATCTCAAGTTTTGCAACGCCCTCTTACTAAAAATGGGCAAATGTGTCATGCTGTGAGCAGTTTCAGAACGATCAGGGCGGCTTATGCAGGTGGAATCTACGGCAGAGTTTAGGGGATGGCGCTCTTTCTTTTGGCCTATTCATCGTTGGGAGTTGAAAAAATTCCTCCCCATGTTCTTTATCTACTTCCTTATCTCGTTTAATTATAACGCTTTAAGAGCCTACAAAGACTCCATGGTCGTCACAGCCTCAAACTCCGGGGCGGAAGCCATTCCATTCATTAAGGTTTGGGCCATTTTGCCAAGCGCTCTATTACTTACTTTTTTATTTACCCGTTTGGCTAATCGCTTCTCTAGAGAAAAGGTGTTTTACATCATGATGGGCCTTTTTCTCGCCTTTTTCTTTGTGTTTGCCTTCGTTTTATTCCCGGCTCAAGAATTTCTTCACCCCCATGCTCTCGCCGATCGAGTGCAAGATTCTCTTCCTCAAGGACTCAAAGGATTTGTTGCCATTTTCCGCAACTGGACGTTCACCCTTTTTTACGTCATGTCGGAGCTTTGGAGCACCGCCATTATGTCCGTTCTCTTTTGGGGTTTTGCCAATGAAGTGACAAAGGTGAGTGAGGCCCGCAGATTTTATATCCTATGGAGTATTGCGGCCAACGTCGCAGGGATATTCGCAGGACAAGCGGCCATCTTTTTTTCAGGAGGCGTGTTCTTCTCTTGGCTTCCGTATGGGACAAACGCCTGGGAACAGTCGGTCTTCTTCCTTTGCTGCGCAATCCTCGTTTGCGGCCTTGCGACCATGGCGATTTTTAGATGGCTCAATAAGCATGTGATCTGTCCTTCCGAAAAAAATCAGGAAGAAAAGCCGGAAAAAATCAAAATGTCGATGCGCAAAAATTTTGCCTATTTGGCAAAGTCCAAATATTTGATATGCATTGCTTTGATCGTTCTCTGCTACAACATCGGCATCAATTTAGTTGAAGTTGTTTGGAAAAATCAGATTAAACAGCTCTATCCCAATCCCAATGACTACAATGTCTATATGGGCGAAGTGATGACTTGGATGGGTGTAATTGCAACGGTTGTTTCCGTATTCATCACAGGAAATCTCATTCGACGCCTCTCTTGGACGACAAGCGCTCTTGTAACTCCCATCATTACCCTCATTGCGGGGCTTGGCTTTTTCTTCTTTGTTCTGTTTAATTCTTCCTCCACATCTTGGTTCCCGATGGCTGCGGGGATGTCTCCTTTGGTCTTAAGCGTCCTTCTCGGCTCAATGCATAATTGTACGACGCGAGCTTGCAAATACACCCTTTTCGATGCGACAAAAGAAATGTCCTTTATCCCTTTAAGCAGTGAATCGAAATTAAAAGGAAAAGCGGCGATTGACGGAGTGGGTTCTCGGATTGGAAAATCCGGAGGCTCTGTCATCCATCAAGGCCTTTTGATCATGTTCTCTACTGTCTCCGCAAGCACACCGTATGTCGCTGGAATCTTTTTAATCGTCGTCCTCGTCTGGGTATTATCTACTATGTCTTTAGGCAAGCAATTTGATGAACTTGTGACTGAAAACGCAAAAATTGATATCTCTGATTCTCCTCCCCCACCTCGTGCCCCTGTTTTATCCACGACACGAAGTTGAGAAAAAAAATCGATGGCAAATTTCTTTAATAGAAAAAAAAGTCTCTTAAGAACAAGTGCGAAGCTAGCTGAACCCTCAGAATTTGGGAGATGGCGCGCATTCTTTTGGCCAGTCCATAAATTTGAACTAAAAAAGTTTGTCCCTCTTCTTTTGATGTATTGCCTGATCGCCTTTAGTTATGGCGCTTTACGTGCATACAAAGATTCTATGGTCATCACAGCGTCAAATTCAGGAGCAGAGACAATTCCTTTTATCAAGGTCTGGGCCATTCTCCCGTGCGCGGTTTTACTGACAATCTTATTTACTAGGCTCGTCAACCGCTATAATAGAGAGAAAGTTTTTAATATCATGCTCTCCATTTTTCTCTCCTTTTTCTTGGTTTTTACCTTCGTCTTGTACCCCGCTCAAGATGTCCTTCATCCCCATGGATTTGCAGACAAATTGCAAGGGGTTCTTCCTGAAGGTCTCAAAGGTTTTATTGCCATTTTCCGCAACTGGACCTTCACCTTGTTTTATGTCATGTCCGAGCTTTGGGGAACTGCGATTTTGACGGTGCTCTTTTGGGGCTTTGCGAATGAAGTCACGTCGGTTAATGAAGCAAAGCGGTTTTATGTGATGTGGAGTATCGGGGCGAATATCGCAGGGATCTTTGCAGGCCAAACAGCTGTGTATCTATCAAAAGATGTTTTTATCTCTTGGCTTCCGTATGGCAAGAATTCATGGGATCAGTCGGTCCTCTTTGTCAACTGTATCGTGATCGCATGCGGCCTTTTAACAATGGCCATTTTCCGCTATCTCAATCGCAATCTGCCTAAAAGTGAACCGCGGCACCCCAATGAAGCTCCGGTTGAAAAGTTAAAGATGTCGATGCGCAAAAACTTTTCCTATTTGATTAAATCAAAATATCTCATTTACATAGCCGTGATTGTCTTGGCCTACAATCTATGTATTAATTTAATCGAAGTTGTCTGGAAAAATCAGATTAAACAGATCTACCCAAATGCAAGTGAATACAACGGGTATATGGGCGTTGTGATGACGTGGATGAGTGTGATTGCAACGGGGATCTCGATCTTTGTATCGGGCAATTTTATCCGTAGATTTTCATGGACGGCAAGCGCTCTTGTAACGCCGATTATTACCTTCATTACAGGGATGACGTTTTTTGTGTTTGTTCTTTGCGATAATGCGGGCTATTCAGGGATATCATCGATCTTTGGGGCAACTCCGCTTGTCCTTAGCGTAATGCTTGGATCTTTTCATAACTGTATGACAAGAGCCTGTAAACACACTCTCTTTGATGCGACAAAAGAGATGTCTTTTATTCCTTTAAGCACCGAATCTAAACTGAAAGGGAAAGCCGCTATCGATGGCGTTGGCTCTCGGATTGGAAAATCGGGGGGCGCTGTGATCCACCAGGGATTGCTCCTGATCTTTGCAACCGTTGCAGGAAGCACCCCGTATGTCGCTGCGATTTTCTTGGCTGTCGTTTTAATTTGGATGTTATCAGCCATGGCATTAGGCAAGCAGTTTGATGCATTAACCGGTGAAAAATCGGAAGTCGCGCTTCAAAAAATTTCGTAATATACCGAAGATAATTCAAGAATCGATTTAAGGCAGCTTTCAATCCCGCCGAAAAGCCGATTCTTGAATTATCTTCGGTATGGATCTGAATTTTCTGTTCATTCAATTCTAAATTTGATAGATCGTAAAATAATACCATCTATGTTGAGGTTTGGAATGGAAATGGCAAAAGAAAAAATTGAATGGATTGAATTTGATTCATTAGAATCCTACCCTCATATTGCTCACGGTGTTTTCTTAAGACAAGGAGGCACAAGCGAAAAACATTTTAATTCTCTGAATTTGAGCGAAAATGTAGGCGATCATCCGGATTGTGTAAAGGTCAACCGAGAACTCATTCGTAAAGCGGTCGATGTCCCTAGAATTATTTACGCAAATCAAAGTCATGGGGTGAATGTCCATCGTGTAACGCAAAAAAATATCGATAAAATTCCTCAGGCAGATGCCCTTTTTACAACAGAAAAAAACGTAGGTCTTGCGGTCACTCACGCCGATTGTCAGGCGACCATTTTTTATGATCCTGTCCATGAGGCAGTCGGCATTGTTCATGCAGGATGGAAGGGGAGCATACAGAATATCTACGCCAGGTTTTTTGAAGCGATGCATCGAGATATTGGAACACAGCCCCATAACGTGATTGTTTGTGTGTCTCCCTCTCTTGGTCCCGACCACGCTGAATATAAAAATTATAAGCAGGATTTTCCAGAAGAATTGTGGGAATTTCAGGTAAAACCAAATTATTTTGATTTTTGGGCCATGACAAAAAAACAACTCACAGGTCTTGGCATTTTGGAAAAAAATATCGAAATGAGTGAAGTTTGCACCTACTGCTGTCCCAGCGAGTGCTTTTCTTATCGCAGAGATAAAGATACCGGTCGGCATGCAACGGTTGTTGCTTTGAAAACTACTTGATGTTTACCGTTTTACTTTGCGACAATGGGAGCTATGACATTCGTAGCTCTTCCACTTTCCGGTCTAAAACTCATTTTTCCGAAAATATTTCGCGATGACAGGGGCTTTTTTTTCGAAAGCTACAGTCAATTGCTTTATGAAGAAAACGGGATCTCTACTTCATTTATTCAAGATAATTCATCGTTTTCGAAACAGGGAACGATTCGCGCTCTCCATTATCAATCATTCCCGGGTCAAGCGAAATTAGTCTCGTGCGTCCAGGGGAAGATTTGGGATGTGGCTGTCGATATTCGCCCCGATTCTCCCACATTTGGGAAGTGGGAGGGTGTTGAACTAGATGATCAAGCGCGCGCGCAATTATTCATTCCTGCCGGATTTGCGCACGGTTACTGTGTTTTAAGCAACACAGCTTTGGTTCATTACAAAGTAAGTTCCCTATATGATCCAAAAACGGAATGTTCAATACGTTGGAATGATCCCACTTTGAATATCGCTTGGCCAATTGACGACCCTATTTTATCTTTGAGAGATCAACAAAGCCCCTTTTTTACTGAGATTCTTGTATGACAATTTGGGTTACAGGTGCTGATGGCCTTTTAGGATCGACTCTTTCAGCGCATGTCCCCTGTGTGACAAGCTCGAAAATGAAGGCAGATATCTCCTCGAAGGATTCCTTAAGGGCATTTGTCAAAAAACATCCGGGGATAAAATATATCATCAATGCTTCTGCTTTTTCTTTAGTGGATTTAGCAGAAACTCGCCGTGAAGAGGCTTTTTCGGTCAATGCCTTAGGGCCTATGAACTTAGGGATGATTGCGAAGGAAATAGAGGCAAAAGTCATCCATATTTCTACCGACTATGTTTTCCCGGGAGATCTTCGAAGACCTCTCCGAGAGATGGATCAAACATGTCCCCTCAATTATTACGGAGAGACGAAATTAGAAGGGGAGAGACGGCTCTTTTCCGTAATGCCTTCTGCCTGCGTGATTAGAACGTCCTCTTTATTTGGAGATGGAGGGAAAAATTTTGTCGCAAAACTCTTTCAAAAATTTTGGAAAAATGAAGAGATCCTCCTTGCGAATGATCAGTATAACAGCCCCACTTTTGTAGAAGATCTCACCTCTGCTATTTTACAAATGCTCGATGCTGAGGGGCTTTTTCATTTTGCCAATCAGGGAGTGGCAACTAAATTTGCTTTTGGGTCTTTGATTTGTGATTATGCTAAAAACCAGGGGACTTATTTCAAACGCCCTATCTCCGTTCCGAGCCACACATTCCCGTCTTGCTGCCGAAGGCCTGTCTATTCTGTTTTTGATACATCAAAAATTGCCATGCATCTTAAATCTCCGATTCGCACATGGGAAGAGGCTTTGCAATCTTACTTAGGCAGGGTTTTATGATTTTAGTCACGGGCGGTTTGGGGTTTATCGGTTCTGCTTTTATTCGGACGCTCCTTCGCAACCCAACGTTTAACAAAACAATCATTAATCTAGATCTTTGTACGTATGCTGCCTCTATAGATAATTTGCCAAATATAAGCCTTGATCCGAGATACCGTTTTGTTCGGGGCGATATTTGCGATCAAAGATTAGTGGAAGAGCTTTTAAGCTGTGGTGTCGAATGCATTGTCCATTTTGCTGCGGAAACACATGTCGATCGAAGTATCGCGTCTGCTTACCCTTTTATTGAAACCAATGTAAAGGGGACTTTGTCTCTTCTAGAAGCTGCTCGCAAATTTAAATCTGTCCACTTCCATCACGTCTCAACAGACGAAGTCTATGGTTCTTTGGGAGAAAGTGGCTTTTTTGATGAACATTCTCCCTATCATCCGAATTCTCCCTATTCTGCATCAAAGGCAGCCTCTGATCACCTGGTTCGCGCGTTTGCCTGTACATATAATTTGTCTATAACGATTTCCCATTGCAGCAATAATTATGGCCCCGGGCAGTATGTAGAGAAATTGATCCCTTTAATGATTGAGAGATGCTTGATGGGGAAACCTTTGCCTATTTACGGCAAGGGGACAAATGTTCGCGATTGGCTCTATGTCGATGACCACGCTGACGCCATCATCAGGATTTTAGAGTCCGGAAAAAAAGGGGAGACCTATGATATTGGCGGGGGAGAAGAGAAATCAAATCTTGAAATCATCCATCTTTTAATTGATCTCTTAGCGCAAGAAACAGGTGTTGATGCAGCCCAATATCGATCCTTAATCGAGTTTGTGGAAGACCGTCCGGGGCACGATTTTCGCTACGCGATCAATGCGTCAAAAATACAAAGAGAGCTTGGCTGGTCCCCCAAAACATCTCTTCGCGAGGGGCTTTTAAAAACTATCCAATCCGATTTGCGCACCAATGACAAAAGCATTCGGTGTGTTTAATCCTTTCGGGCGGATGATGTATTGCATATCGGGCATTATATAAAACCACTTATTAATTTGGATCCAGTAGTTGAGTTCAAGGACCGTTTCAAAGTTTTGTGGTTCTTGCCCGTTTTTTTCTTCTTTGTGAGCTAGATCGGAACTAAATTTTCCGTACATAGCGCCAAAAGAGGCTATGTCTTTAGGTCTTTTGGGAAAGAGCCCTTTGTATTGCAAGCCGCCATTCATGAAGAAAGGCATCAAATTGCGATTTTTAGGTTGGAAGATGAAAGAGACAAAGGAAGTAAGTCCAAGGTCTGATTTTGGTCCCCCTTTGCGATAGAGCATTTGATCAAAGAGGAAGTAGAGGCCGGGATCCCCTCTTTCGCTTCCCCCTGAAAATTTATCTCTAGATCCTGTGAGATAGTAGAAACCCACTTTATAATTGCCCGGCATTCCGTGACTTTCTTTTTGTTGATTGACAAGAGCGCACCATTCGGTGATCCAAACAACCCCATTTGTACTGGAAAAAGTAAAGTTGGCTCCATGGTATTTGTTTTGTTGGATTTTGCTGTTGGCATTAAAGACAGCGACCTTACCGGATAACCATTTCCAAGGCTTTCCTTGTACATAAGCTCCCCATGTTGCATTGGGATAGGCGGTAAAGGGGATGTTATAGAAGATGGATACCGGGTTGCCGTCAAAGCCGTTGTTGACATATTGCCAGTAAAGAGGGGAGGCTAAAAAATCATTTCCGGCGCACAGTCTTCCCGCTTTAATGTTCAGTCGTTTATCAAATAGTGTTTCTAAAAGATACAGCTCGCAGAGCCGAACTGTCTCTGATCCCCAGATCTGGGAAACGGTAAATTGGTTGTCGATTTTATCGCTTCTTGAAAGATTTGTCCCCATGCGCCAGCAAATCGAGCTAAATAGATTAAGGCCTGTGATGCCATGCTTTGTAAAATCGACATTGATAGAAGCTCCATAAGAGCTGTCATAGGCAAATCCGTGCTCTTTTCCCCCCACCGGATTGCCAAGAACGTTGATGACAAAGGAGGAGTCGATAGTCACCATTTTCTTGGCGAGTTTATGCCTCCGATCTCCGAGATCTCCGAGCATGTATGTTCTATCCCACATCCGTTTTGTGCCCGGTTCCGGGTTTTCTGATGAAAAGTAGTCAAGAAGGTTTTCGTGTCGATTTCTGGAATTTTGTGAAAAACGATGGTCGGCGCCAAAGACTGAAAACGCAACGAGAAGGAAGAGGGGAATGTACTTAATCATATACCTCCTCAATATACTCGGCAGAGCCCTTTTAGGAAAGTTTTCTGTTGCTTGTTACTGTAAAGTATGGGAAATGCAAAGTAAGAGGGTGTTCATGATTTATCTGATCGCATTGATATCTGCGCTAACCGGGTTTTTGTTTGGTTTTGATGAGGGGATTATTTCCGGCGTTCTCCCTCAGATCAAAGAAGCTTTCGGGATGGATGATGGGCAAGTGGGTTTCATGATGGGCCTTATGCCGCTTGGCGCTCTTGTCTCGGCGTGTTTGATTGGGAGATTTTCCGATTGGTCGGGACGTCTCTTAGTTTTGTTTTTAGTTCCGATTTTCTTCTCTGTTGGGATTTTTACGTTAATTTTGACTAAATCCTATTTTTTTCTCTGTGTTGCTCGACTTCTTTTAGGAGTGAGCATCGGGATGTCTGTTGTGGTAAGCCCTTTGTACATAGCAGAGGCGGCGCCCCGCCATATTCGAGGAAAATTGATTATCTACTTTCAGCTTGCGATCACCATTGGGATTTTTTGTTCGTATCTTTTGAATTTATTTGCTCTTGATTATCTGCCTTGGAGAATGATGTTTGCGACAGGACTCATCCCCAGTACGCTCCTCTTTTTTGGCGCTTTCTTTCTCCCGGAAAGTCCTAGGTGGCTTTGCGCTCATGGAAGAATTGATGACGCTGAAAAAGCTCTTTGCAAATTACATGATCGAGATTGTCCCACTAAACCTGTAGAAACAGAACTTGCCGCCATTCAAGAGTCCATTCAAAATGAAACAAAAGTCAATGTTTGGAAAGACTTGTTTTCAAAAGCAGTTCGCCCTTGCGTGATCATGGGAATGCTTTTGTTTTTCTTTCAGCAGCTCAGCGGAATCAACGTAGTGATTTATTACGCGCCGATCATTTTTGGCGAGCTGCAAATCGGAGGCACTTTTGCCAATTTGCTCGCGACGCTCGGGATTGGGGCTGTGAATGTTTTAATGACAGTTGTTTCTATGCGTTTGGTTGAAAAAATAGGAAGGCGCCCACTTCTGATGATTGGATTTATTGGGACTGCTTTGACCCTCTTTTTGGTTGCATTCATTACGTATCTGGATATCCCTGAGATCCGTTGGATTGCCGCCGCGTCGATGTTTCTTTATATTGCCGCCTTTGCTGTGGGACTTGGTCCCTTGCCCTGGGTGATGATGCCCGAGATTTTCCCTCTCAAAGTGAGGGGTCAGGGAGCGAGTCTCTCTGCCGGAAGCAACTGGGCGTTTAACACAGTTGTCGTCGCGACATTCCCTGTGCTTCTTCGCGATTTTGGGATTTCGAAGACGTTTACTTTCTATGCGGTCACTTGCGTGATTGGTCTGTTATTTACCCTTCGATATGTGCCTGAAACAAAGGGCCTTTCTCTCGAAACAATCGAAGAGCATATCAGATCAGGAAAGCCTTTGAGGCTCCTTGGGAAAAAAAACTGACAAGTTTTTTGATTGTAATAAACCCATCTTCTTCCGTAAAATTTATCGTCATTTAAAAATGGAGTTGTTTTGTGCGTATTGATGGTTCTAATGTAGTTCACTTCTTTAGGAAAGCTTTCCAAGATGCGAATTGGGCTGTTCTCGAGCATCCCGATCATGCAACGGGGAACCGCACATTAGACGTATTTGCTCCAGAGGGGAAATTAGACCCTAAGCCAAATAAGATGAGTCTAGAGTTTTTCGAAGATAGCAGAATCGAGCGCCTCAAAGGCGGAATGTGGGGAAATAGAAATTCTGTGGCCGTTTTGTTTCATCCGGGAAATGGATATCAGTTTTCTGATATCGTTGGAATGGTACCGCTTAATGGGATGGGGGCAGAAGGTATTAGCGCATTGGTCCGGAGTCGTCTGGAAGCTCTTCAAGAAGTTAGAGAGGTTTTTTAAGATTAAACACCCCTAAGTCTTCAAGTAGCTGGTCTGCAGCCCTCTGGACTTCTGGGGTCACTTTATGCCAAGGATCGTAGTCGTACTGGAAGTAGACTTGCGAGGCAAACTTGAGGACATCTTGTTGAATCTGGTCGTCCAGATAGATCGAGCGCGCTTTTAGGTCTTCGATCAGAGGCTCTATAGGCGCTCTCTCCCCCTTGTGGAGGTGGGATACAACTTGCGCGATCTCTTCCCTCATGATCATTTTTGAACGAGCTGGAATTTCGGAATTGTGATTTTTGTTCATAAATAGTCACCTAATTGTATTTTAATACTAAATATAATTAATTGTTTAACTGTTTATTTTATTCGTTGTTTTGAAGTGATTTATAAAAAGTTGACTGTTAACAGGATCCTGCTGTAAAATCTCAGTTCGTTATGTCTACCGACCTCGATTTTTCATCTTCTAGTGAGTACAAATATGGATTTGTCACTCCTATCGCCTCTGATGTTTTCCCTAAGGGACTCAGTGAGAGTACGATACGAGATATATCCGAAAAGAAAGGGGAGCCTGAGTTCCTTTTAAAATTCCGCTTGAAGGCGTTTAAGAAGTGGAAGCAGATGGAGGAGCCTAAGTGGTCTAGCGTCAAGTACCCTCCGATCGATTACCAAAATATTTCTTACTACTCTGAGCCCAAGTCTAAACCTAGGTTAGATAGTTTAGATCAGGTCGATCCGGAGATCTTAAAAACGTTTGAAAGGCTGGGGATTCCTCTGGATGAGCAAAAACGGCTCACCAACGTGGCTGTGGACGTAGTCTTTGATTCTGTGTCGCTTGGAACGCCGTTTTATAAGAAACTGGAAGAGGCGGGGGTCGTCCTTTGCTCAATTTCCGAGGCTGTGAAGAGGTTTCCCGATCTCATTGAAAAGTATTTAGGTTCCGTAGTCCCGATTGGAGATAATTATTTTGCGGCGCTCAATTCTGCGGTCTTCTCCGATGGCTCGTTTGTCTATATTCCCAAGGGGGTCAGATCTCCGATGGAGCTATCGACCTATTTCCGGATTAACGAAAAGGAAACGGGGCAGTTTGAAAGAACCTTGATTATCGCTGAAGATGATTCGTATGTCAGTTATTTAGAAGGGTGTACGGCGCCGGCTTTCGATACCAATCAGCTGCATGCAGCGGTGGTTGAGCTTGTTGCGAAAAAAGGGGCGGAGATCAAATATTCCACTGTGCAGAACTGGTATTCGGGCGATCCAAAGACAGGCAAGGGGGGCATTTATAATTTTGTCACCAAGCGCGGTCTTTGCCAAGGCGATCATTCGAAAATATCCTGGACGCAAGTAGAGGCGGGCGCTGCCATTACGTGGAAATATCCAAGCTGCATATTGCTCGGAGACCATTCCGTTGGGGAGTTTTATTCCGTTGCGCTGACAAATGGGAAAATGCAGGCCGATACCGGAACGAAAATGTACCATATTGGAAAGAATACGACCTCTACGATCATTTCTAAGGGCATTTCGGCAGATGAGTCGATGAATAGCTATCGCGGCCTTGTGAAAATTTTCCCCAAAGCTGAAAAAGCGCGCAATTATACACAGTGCGATTCGATGCTTGTGGGCAATCGATGCTCCGCCAATACGTTCCCTTACATCGATGTTTGCAATACCTCTTCTGAGCTTGAGCATGAAGCCTCAACCTCAAAAATGAACGAAGAACAGATTTTTTATTTACAAACGCGCGGCCTTTCTAAAGAAGATGCGATCAATATGATCGTCAATGGATTTTGTAAAGACGTCTTCCAGGAGCTTCCTTTGGAATTTGCGGCTGAAGCCCAAAAGCTCCTCGCGCTCAAATTGGAGAATTCCGTTGGATAAACCACTTATTGTTATCAAAAACCTTCATGTCTCGTCAGGAGAAAAGCCGATTTTAAAAGGCCTTTCTTTGACGGTGAATTATGGAGAGGTCCATGCGATCATGGGGCCCAATGGAGCCGGGAAATCAACGCTTGCCAAAATTTTAGCGGGACACCCCGCCTATGAAGTAACAAGTGGCGAAATCCTATTTAAAGGCCAAAATCTACTCGATCTTGAAGTGGAAGAAAGGGCCCATTTAGGCCTTTTTATGAGCTTTCAATATCCTCTCGAGATCCCCGGCGTTTCCAATCGGGAATTTTTGCACGCTGCTTTAAATGCGCAAAAGAAAGGGCAGTCGAAAGAGATTCTAACAAATGCCGATTTTGATTTGCTTCTCCAAGAAAAAATGGGGGCGATGGAAATTCGATCCGAATTTAAAGATCGGAATATCAACGAAGGATTTTCCGGCGGCGAAAAGAAGAAAAACGAAATTTTACAGATGGCCCTTTTTGAGCCTGATCTCGCCATTCTCGATGAAACGGACTCAGGTCTTGATATCGACGCGATACGCGTTGTTGCAAAGGGCGTAAATCAAATGAAAAGCCCAAAACGAGCTTTGGTCTTGATTACCCACTATCAGCGTCTTTTAGACTATATTGTGCCCGATTTCGTCCATGTTCTAAATGGTGGCGTGATCACAAGAAGCGGCGATGCAAGTCTTGCCCTCGAACTGGAAGAGAAAGGCTATGCTTGAACCGCAGATCCAAGAGCTCTTATCTCTCGATGATGCTTTGTCGTCATGGAGAAAAAAATATTGGGACAAGTTTCGCGATTTAGGCTCCCTCGAACTTAAACACGAAGCGTTTCAATACATTTCTTTAGGAGATGTGGAGCTTCCAAAATCGGCAAAAGAAACGAAATTGGATTCTTGCGTAGAAGTGAAACACCCTTTTCATCTTGTTTTTATCGACGGATTTTTTTCTTTAGAACACTCTTCTTTTCCAGAGGATGTTGTTTGTGTCCCGTTAGATGAGGCTATCCATTCGTATGGGGTCTTTCTTCAAAACCGGATGGTGCGGACGATGAAAGAGGAGATAGACCCCTTTGCTGCGTTAAACGGCGCATTTGTAGGAAGGGGCGCTTTTCTTTACATCCCTCCTAAAAAGGAGATGGCAGAAACGCTCATTGTCGAGCATGTGTTTACAGGCGCAGAGATGACAACGCCCCGCCTTGTTCTGAACTTGGGTAGGCAGTCGAGTTTGTCGGTTGTTCAAAAGTGGAATACGGACATAGATACGGCTCATTTCTCCAATGCTTACATCGATGTTGTTTTGGATGAGGGGGCAAATCTTGTTGTAAAAAATGGGCAAGCGCAATCGCCAAAAGCGCATCTTTTTCAATCCATTCGAGCAAGTTTGAAGAGAGACGCGCATTTCACTTGCAACCTGTATTCAGAAGGAGCCTCTGTTTGCAGATATTCGATGAGGGTGCAACTTTTAGAAGAAAATGCAAGCGCTCTTCTGCAAGGGCTTACCCGTCTCAATAAAAAATGTCAAAGCCATGTTCATGCAACCATTGAACACTTAGCTCCCCACACAAAGTCTCGGCAGCATTTCAAAGCGCTTTTAGATGATGAGAGCGTATCGAGTTTTGAAGGGAAAATTTATGTTCACCCATGCGCGCAAAAGACAGAAAGTTATCAGTTGAACAATAATATCCTCTTGAGCGATTTAGCAAAGATTTACGCAAAACCAAATTTAGAGATTTTTGCAGACGATGTAAAAGCCTCTCATGGCGCAACAGTTGCTCAATTAGATAGTGAGAGCCTGTTTTATTTAATGTCTCGAGGCCTTCCAAAGTCGCAGGCAAAGCAGTGCTTGATCCAAAGTTTTGTCCAAGAACTTGCAGATTGTTTGCCATGAAAGAGTTATTTCCCTACTTTCGGCACCATAAAGATTTAATCTATTTAGATACTGCGGCCACAGCGCATAAACCGCAAACTGTGATTGATGCCCTTTCCCATTTTTATGAACATGAATACGCAACGGTGCATCGAGCCATTTACAGTGGCTCGCTCAAAGCTACCGAAAAATATCATGCATCTCGAGAGACCGCGCAAAGGTTTCTGAATGCAAAGCATGATGACGAGATTATCTTTACTCGAGGGACGACCTCCGCGTTAAATCTCGTTGCGAGAAGTTATGGGAAAATGGCTCTTTCACCCGGCGATGAAATCTTGATCACAGAGATGGAGCACCATTCGAATATCGTTCCTTGGCAGATGATTGCCCAAGAGACGGGCGCCGTTTTGCGTTGGATCCCTGTTGATGAGCGAGGGGTTTTACAGTGGCAAGGAACCCTTCGCCCGCAGACGAAAATTGTCTCTCTTGCTCATGTTTCGAATGTGACGGGGACAGTCAATCCGATTCAAGAGATCGTTGCAGAGGCGCGAAAACTAGGGGCGATTGTCGTGGTTGACGGAGCGCAAAGCGCGCCTCATATGAAAGTGGATGTCCAAAGCTTAGATTGCGATTTTTATGCTTTCTCCGGCCATAAATGCTACGGCCCGACAGGGGTGGGGGTTTTGTATGGTAAAAGAGAGCACCTCGAAAAAATGCCCCCTATTGAGGGCGGTGGAGATATGATTGAGAAGGTGGAGATGGGCTTTTCTACTTACCAAAAGCCGCCCCTTCGATTTGAAGCGGGAACGCCCATCATTGCGCCGGTGATTGCTTTAAAGCCGGCTCTTGATTTCATTCAAGATATTGGGTTTGAGACGATTCATGATCAAGGGCAAGAATTACTAAAAGCTGCAACAGAGCAATTGCTCCAAATTCCCGCCCTTCGGATTTTGGGGACAGCGCCAAATAAGGGTCCGATTGTTACATTCACTATTGAGGGGGTTCACCCCTTGGATGTCACGACGCTTTTAGATTTAGAAAAGATCGCGATTCGAAGTGGTCATTTATGTGCGCAGCCGATCCTTCGCTTTTTTGGCGTGGAGTCAGCGATGCGCGCTTCGTTTGGGGTTTATAACACGTTGGAAGATGTGGAGGGTTTTGTCACCGCTCTTTCGAAAGTCGTCGATAGATTGGAGCCGTAGTATTTGGGGTCTTTTCGCTCGCAAACTGGCGACTCTAAGCTTTTTTGATAGTCATGGCCCAGTCTGGCGCGGCGTTCATCCGAGCTTCTTCGCTGAGAGAAAGGATCCTCTTCCAAGCTTTCTCTTCTCCAATAAAGTCGTTCAAAAATTTTATGTATTCTTCAATAGTAATAGTATGGGGTATATTTTTATTTTCTTTCTTTTCTGTTGGTAGTGTGGTTGGTTCGTGTTTTTTTTGAGTATTTGTTAGAAGATCTTCGAGAGAAGAGTACTCGACGGTACCTTGCGCACGGTTCAAGCAGGGTATTAGCGTTTCTTCTATAAGATCTTTGGTTGTCTTAGGAAATGCGCCTGGTGTTAACTGTGGAATGTAACGATCAAGCTCATGGAGATCTCTTCTCCATTGAGTTGCTGCGGCATCCCATGATCGTTTAGCCCATACGATGGTTGGATCCGGGGGAAGAATTGGATGTACGATTGTTGGACTCAGGGGAGGAGTTAGATCTTCCCTGGGTAAAAGAGATACAAGGCCTGCCGGACTTAGGATTCCAAATATAGTTTGCCTGATCCGGTACCTCAAGCGGGTGGGATCCGTTTCTGTTTTTGATGGGTCGACTCTAGGCTCCCCACTATTTCTTGGTCGGAATGCTTGAGCATTTGGATTAAGTGGGGAAGTCATTAATTAACCTTTGTTTTTTAATTTTCTTTGATGATTATAATATATTTCCGATTTTTTTATAAAGTGGTTGTGTTTTTATTTTTATATTAATTATTTTTTTATTTTCTAAGTCTTTGATTATTAGTTATTTAAGACGTTATCTTTATACTTCTCGTAATTGAACAATCGGTTTTTGGCGGCGTTGGCTTTACCTCAAAATTCTGATTCTTCAAGTTGCTTCGGTATAGCGGGTATATAGTGCTTCCAGTTGAAAGCCACCTACGAAAACTGATTAAAAGCTCTCAAATTTCGAATAAAAGGTCGGGGTTAATATTAATTCAATATTGACCCCGACCTTTTATTCGAAATTTGAGGCTTTTAATCAGTTTTCGTCTAGGGGCCTTTCAACTGGAAGCAATATATACCCCCTTGCGCAATTTGCTAGAGATGCGGTAGGATTTTTCGGATGAATATTGCGCATATACTTACGTTTTCTCGCCTCCTTATTTGCCCTATATTTCCCCTCCTCTATATGGAGTATGAGTGGCTGGGTATCCCATTTCTCTATCTTCCTTGGGTGATGCTTTCGCTTCTTTTGCTTTGTGAGTTTTCAGATGTGTTTGATGGGATGATTGCGAGATCGCTCAATCAGGTCACAAATCTTGGCAAAATTCTAGACCCGATTGCAGATACAGCCATTCACTTATCTTTATTTTTTACGTTTACGCATGGCATCGTCCAGTTGCCCTTGGTTTTTGTCTTCGTTTTCTTGTATCGAGAGCTGTTTGTGAGCGCATTGCGGACTGTCTGCGCTTTAGAAGGAGTTGCATTGGCTGCACGGATGAGTGGAAAAATAAAAACGCTTCTGCAGGCGGTTGTCTGTGTACTGATCATTTTTATGATGTTCCTTTACGCGCAAGGAAGCGTTTCTTTGGAGTTATTCCGAACGATCAGTTTTTATCTGACGGGGATTGCCGCTGTGTATACGGTTTTTTCTGTTGGCGATTATGTGTATGCGAACCGAATTTTTATTAAGCGCGCATTTGCATAAATTTTTCAATCACATCGTTGACCCCTATTTGAAGAAGACAAAAGGGGGCCAGGCACTTTCTTTTTAAGCAAGGGGTGCAGGTTGGTGGTTTATAAAGGGCGATCGTGCGCTCTGCTTTATGCGGCCCACATAAGTTTGGATCCGTCGATGCATAAAGAGCAATTGTGGGGATGTTTAGCGCAGATGCGAGATGGACCGGCCCCGTATCATTTGTGATTAAAAGATCGACCCTGCTTAATAGGTTAGCGAAGGCGTTAAGAGGAAGCGAAACCTCTGAAATCTTGGCTCCCGGGATTTCTTGAGCGACCTCTTTCATGAGAGGAAGTTCGGTTCTTGAGCCGGTAATTAAAATTTCAAGCCCAAATTTCTCCTGAAGGATTTTGCCTACTTCTGCAAAATTTTTTGCAGGCCATCTCTTAAATCCATCTTTTGATCCCGGGTGGAGTGCTACTTGCTTAGGGTTTGATTTTTCCTTTGCCTCTGAAAAGAAAGAGAGCTTTTCCGTGTGGATTTCCCCTCCGATTTTTTCCACCATTCTAAGACGGCGGAGAATCTCATGTTCATAGGCAGGTTGTATCGGATCGGTCAGGAGATCATCGAGCCCTTTATTGATTCCGGGCGTTCCGATGATTTGCGTTGCCCCCAAAGAGGAGCAGAGGGGAAGAACGAGTCTTTGCGATGTGTGGAAGATGAGAATTGTATCAAACTTTTCTCGATAGAGAGATCTCCAAAGAGAAAATAGATGCCAAAGGATCGGTTCTTTCAGGAGATGCAGTTTATTGATGTAAGGATTGGTTTTTAGCACTTCAAACCCAATCTTTGAGGTGAGGACGCCGATATAAGAGAGGGGAAAACTTTTGCGCAGAGATTCAATGGAAGGCGTTGCCCAAAGCGTATCTCCGAGCGCTGTTGTTGAGACAATGAGTATTCTCTTTTGATTTGTTCTCGGATGTTTCCGGATGGGAAGCAGTTTGCAAAAGAGTTTAATGAGAAGATTTTTCATAAATAAGCTTATGATTGTCTACATATTGCCCCTCTTTTTCAAGAAGAATAGAGCACAGCGCATCGATCCAATAACTTTCTCGGTTAAGCGCCGGGCATCTATAGGCATTGAGATTGAATTTTCGTATCGGAGGAAGGTATTGATATTCCACTTCAAAAAGGGTTTCAATGTGATCGGAGGTAAAGCTTAAGGGTATGAATACGACGTTTTTCCTTCCCTCATTGAACTCTAAAATGTTTTTGCAGACATCATCTGTGTAGGGTTTGAGCCATTCTCCTCTTCCAAATTTGGATTGAAAGCAAAGTTTTGTCGCAGCTTTCGGAAAAGCTTTAACAATTTCCTCCATGGATCTTTTGCATTCGTTTTGATAGGGATCTCCCAAATCAACAAAGTTTTGCGGAAGACCGTGGGCAGAAAACAGGAGAAGCGTCTCTTCTTCAAGAAGGTTTTGCTCTTTTAAATAGTGCGCAATGCGCCTTTGAAAGGCGTGAATAAAAAGAGGATGATCCGGATAGGAGGGAATCCACTTGAGTTTTTTCTGGGCGTTCCTCGAAAGGTTTTGGGAGAAAAAACGGGCGATGCTCCCCGATGTTGCGTAGGTAAATTGAGGAAAGAGGGGAAGTATGCGGATTTCTTCAGATTGTGTGTTTTCGATCTGTTCGAGCGTGGTCTTATGCGTTTGAGGAAGGTAGCGGTGGAAGGTTAAGACTTCTCTTTGGAGTTGTTTTGAAAGTTCTTCTTTTAAAAATTCTGTGTCAAAAAAGATGGGCGATCTGCCTCCGATGAGGTCGTAATCCTCTCGAATTTTTACGGAACGTTTGCGGGCAATTCGGGTGAAGAGCGCTTTTTGAATAAATCTAGGAAGTTTCGTTCGGATCACATCGGGATCGCAAAGGAGCTCTTTTAAAAAAGAGAAAATTTCGTCGTGGCTTCTAGGTCCGCCAAAGTTCACAAGTAAGGGTGTCATACGTTTTTTACTTCTATAACAGTAAAAATCCTTGGTTTTCTGATTGTTTACCAGGAAATAATGGTCTGGCTTCTATTTTTTACCGTTTTAACGGTAAAAACCCTCGCCATGAGAGTTTTTTGTTCTTTACAAGAAGCGCAAGGAGGTAGCAAACGGCTGAAAAGAGGGCAATGGTAGCCCCCGGAGGCCAGTTGAGGAAATAGGATGTGCTAAGACCCCCAAAGCTAAACAGTGTGCAAAACAATGTCGCAGCCACCATCATTGAGGGGAGGCTTCGCGTAAAAAGGCTTGCGAAGGTAGCCGGGATTGTTAACAGGGCGATGACGAGAATCGTTCCGATGATTTGAGAGAGGAGAACGATCGTGATTGCGATGATGCTTAAAAGAAGCATGTACAGCCTTCTGATGGGAATCCCTCGAAGGACGGCCTGCTCTTCATCAAAACAAAAAGCGAGAAATTTTCGGTAATTAAAGGCGATCACGACAAGGATGATCACATCAAGGCAGCCAAGTAATAGGAGGTCTTTCGGCGTGATCCAGAGGATGTTGCCAAAGAGAAAGTTCATCATCTCTACGTTGTTGCCGGGCGTTATGGAGAGAAAAATAATGCCCATTGCCATCCCGGTTGACCAAATCGCTGCAATGACGGAATCTTCTCGTTGTCGATAGTTTAGATGGATCCATCCGAGAAGAAGCGCAGAGCCGACTGCCGCTAAAAAAGCGCCGTGGATGGGACCTATCCAGGTTATTCCTTGGGTTCTTTGGAGCCAAAGGCAAAAGCTTGTGCCGGCTAAAATGGAGTGGGAGATGCTTCCTGCGATAAAAACGATCCGTTTTACAACGACAAACGAGCCCATGGTGCCGCTTGCAATGGAGGCAAGGAGACTGGCAAAGAGAGCCATTTGGATAAAACTATCGCTGAAAAACGGGAGCTGCATGATTCCTTGGTTTGTTAAAATCTCCGAGCAGAGGCGTGTGGTAGAGTCCAAAAGCAAAATGTTCACAAATCTCTTTTGGGTGATACGTACTGATTTGCCCTTGAACGCAAAGGATTTGGTCTACTCTTTCAGCAATTGTTCGGAGATCGTGGGTGACAATTAAGATCGTCTTTTTTCGTTTAAGAGCTTCGAGTTTTTCCATGATGAGCGACGAGGATGCTGGGTCTACGTTGGCGGTTGGCTCATCGAGCAGCAAAAGGTCGGGATCGGAAAGGAGCGCTCTTGCAAGAAGAGCTCTTTGGGCAAGGCCCCCCGAAAGAGATCCAAATGATTTTTTAATGTGGGGAGAAAGGCCCAGTTCATGGATGAGTTCGAGGGCTTTTTCTTTGCTTGTCTTTGGATAGACGCCAAAAACAGAGGTTTTTGCTAGGGCGCCAAGTAAAACAAGCTCTTCTACAGTGATCGGAAACTCTCGATCGCACTTGTGTACCTGAGGAACATATCCGATCCGAGTGCGTGATTGTTCGGGCGATTTCCCAAAAATGCGGACTTTGCCTTTATTCGGCTGAAGAAACCCCATAATCAGTTTCAAAAGGGTTGTTTTCCCGCCGCCGTTTGGCCCGATGATTCCGATAAATGAGCCTTTGGCAATTTCAAGCGCATTTTGCTCAATTAAGGGGACATCATCATAGGAGAAAGATAGGTGGGAAAGTAAGATGGCCGGATCATTCATGATCTGCCACCAAATGAGCCAGTTTACGCATGGTCTCAGAGTAGTTCGGCGCGTAAGGGTCGACCATGCAGATCTGTAGATCAAGCTTCTCTGCCACCACTTCAAGCCCCTTATTGGAATGTTGCGGCATGCTGATGGCTAATTTTGTATCGGAATCTACGACCTCTTGCATGATTTGGGTTAGGTGTTTGGAGGTGGGGTCTTTCCCGCCAAGTTCTATGGAAAGCTGGGTCAGGCCATATTCTTTGCAAAAATAGGCAAAGGCCGGGTGAGAGACAAGGAAAGATTTATGCTTTGCTTGTCCAAGAATTGTTTTGATCTCTCCGTCTAGATCTTCAAGTTCTTGGATGAGAGCCTCTCCGTTTTTTTCAAAAAGTTCTTTGTTTTCAGGGAAACGATTGCTCAAAGCCGTAACAATCGCTTTTGTTTGGGCAGTGAGTGTTTTAGGGCTCAGCCAGATGTGCCTGTCTTCAAGGATTTCGGCATGGCAGTGGCACCCGGAACCATGAAGCAGGGAAACGCTTTGGCGTAAATCTTCGTCAATGAGGTCCGGTTTTTTCTGTTTGAGAACAGAGAGGACCTGTTTTTCAAAGGATTCGCCGATTCTAAACCAAATGACCCCTTCGCTAATGGTCTTGATGTGCCTGATTGTCGGTTCATAGGCATGGGGATTGGATCCGAGAGGGACAATTGTTTGGACGAGAAAATCGTCACCCGCAATTTTTTCAATGAGAAATTGGTGGGGGGCTAGGCTGACTAAAATGGTCGGTTTAGGCTTTTCGGAATGTGTATTTATAGGGCTTTTCCCGCAGGAGAATAGCGTCAGAAGAGAGAAAAGGGTAAGTAAAAATTTCATATTCATCTTTTTAGTGGGAAAGCTCACCAAATACTATCTTCTTTTTCTCCTATATTATTCAAGACTTGTCTCTTTTGTTGTTTTTCTTTAACATACCTGTCTTCCCTAAGGAGAGATGTCCGAGTGGCTTAAGGAGCACGCCTGGAAAGCGTGTATACGTGAAAGCGTATCGTGGGTTCGAATCCCACTCCCTCCGTCTTTTTTTGCCCGTCTTATTGAAAAATACTTTTAAGTTCAGTAATGTGGCGAATTTGTACAAAGGTGTCTTGTGAAATGCCCATTTTGCCATCATGAAGAGTCAAAGGTCACAGATTCCCGCAATCCTGCTGAGATGAATGCGATTCGCAGGCGCAGAGAATGTTGCCAGTGTATGCGAAGATTTACGACCTTTGAGACGATCGATGTGAGTTTGCAAGTAAAAAAAAGAAATGGGACGTTTGAAGATTTTCAGCAAGATAAATTGGTCAGGGGACTTGGCGCTGCTTGCTGCCACACAAAGGTAAGTCATGAGCAGGTGTGTACTTTAGCGTGCAAAGTAAAATCGGATTTGATGTCGAAAGGGGTTCGAGAAATTTCAAGTAGAGATTTGGGCGATCTTGTAATGCAGCATTTACAAAAACTCGACGTTGTTGCTTATATACGGTTTGCTTGTGTGTATAAAAGGTTTAAAGATATCCGGGAGCTTGTTGAGGCCATTCAGTTGATTGTCCCCGAAGGAGCTCTCAAAGAAACAGATAACGAGGAATCCATTCATGCCGTTGAAGAAAAGTGAAATTGACCATTTTAAACATCGCTTGGAAGAGATGCGCGTGCAGATTATGCGCGTGCTAGAGGGAGCAAAAAAAGAAGTTTCAGCTCCTGATGAATCCAAGGGATATTCGCAGCATTCTGCTGATGAAGGAACTGATGATTTTGTAAAAAATGTGAAACTCGAAGTGACAAGTAAAGAGTTTGCTATTTTACGCCAGATTGATCGGGCCCTTGAAAAGATTCAAGATGGCACGTATGGGGTTTGCGATATTTCCGGAGACGAGATTCCGATGAAGCGCCTCGAGGCAATTCCTTACGCAGCGATGACAGTTAAAGCGCAAGAGCAGCTTGAGAAGGGTCTTCTGTGACATTAAAGAGATGGATCTTTCCGTTTGCTTTACTGTTAGATGTCATTTCTAAAATGGCGGCGATTCGATGGATAGAGCCTCTGCATTGGGGCTCTTTTCCCTTTGGAGGGATTCCTATATTTTCTGATTTTTTCGGGATTTCGTTTTCTTTAAATCTAATTGTCAATACAGGCGCTGCTTGGGGCCTTTTTGCAGGCAATCCGGGACTCCTGTTTATGATTCGGGTCGCAATTATTTCAGGCCTTGGATTGTATCTCTATTCGACGCAAAAGCACCTGATCAAATCGGCCTCGGTTTGGCTTATTGCCACGGGCGCCATTGGAAATGCGATCGATTACCTTGTCTATGGACACGTGATTGATTTTTTCCATTTTGTGCTTTGGGGCTATTCTTTCCCAATTTTTAATTTGGCAGATTCCTACATCACTTTAGGTGTTATTGGTTTGCTTTTCGCTAAAAGACAAGCTTCTCAGTGTTCAATTCTATGATTTTGCGTATTTCACATCCCTTTCAGGAAGGCGTTTATCAAGCTTCAAAATGGGTTAAATGCCAGGCGCTTCTCGATGCGCAAGAAATGAAAGATTTTCTGGAAGCGCTTGGGAATTTTTGGATCTTTCCCGTCACTGGATTTGTCGATGGGAACCCGATTTCCAAAGCGTTTTTTGTCGAAGAGTATTCTCGTTGGATGGCCAAGCTTAAAGAGGGGATTGTTCCAAGTCCTGAGGATCTCAGACATCTGATGGCGGCTGTTTTCGTGGATGATTTAGAATCCCTTTGGCTCCAAGAGGTTTCACCCAATAAATTCATTACGAAAATCGCAAAGCCGATTGTTCAAGTGCAGTCCCACTATTTTTCTTACTCCTCGGAAGATGGGGAATTTCGGTCAATGTCGATGGGGAAAGAGAGTGTTTTTTGGGGATTGCAGTTTTCCTATCCGCAAATCTATCAAGATCCTAAAACGATGGAATTTTGCGAAGCTAAAGGGGGGGCTTTATATCGAAAGATTCAACTTTGGATGCGAGAGAACACAAGGGCTACGCCTTTCCTTGTGGACGGAAAGAAGGTGAATGTCCCCATTCGGTTAGGCAAACAGTGTTTTTCGTGGATTCATAAACATCCCCAGTTAATAGAGAAAAAGATCCAAGTTCTTTAGACAGTTTTTGTAGTTTGGATATCCTCTAATGTTTTTGCAACCTCTGTTGCTGAGGGTCTTTTCTGAGGGTCAATAGAAAGCATCGAGGAGATGAGGGTCTTTAATTCAGGGGGGACGGTTGGATCAATTATTTGCTTATTAATACACTCGTTGATCTCTTTTTGCGTTACCTCTGCAATCTGTGTTAACATACTACGGCCATTCTCCCCTGTTTTTGAGTAAAGGCATGTAGGGTATCCTCCTTTACCCTTAGGACTAAACAAAGAGAAGTAAGAAAGGCCTAGTGCCCAGATGTCATCTTGTGTGGTTGTGGTTGCTGAGATGCTTCTTCTAGTGCTATACAAGGGGGAACGTCTCGCAGTACTGTCGGGTAAGAACGCGAGGGCTCTTTCCGGGGAGAACTGCTCCATTGTTCCTGCTCTCTGTTTTTTTTCTTCCTCATCGGAAGCGTCGCAACAGAAGCCAAAATCTCCCACCTTAGCTCTTGTGTCTCCTTTCTCGTCAGTATATAGGAAAATATTCTCTGTTTTGACGTCCCGATGAATGGTGTTTTCCTTATGTATTTTTTCTAGTCCTTTGGCGCAATCAGAAGCTAGAGTGAGCGCTTGGGAATGATCTAAAGGCCCCCTTCTTATTAAATCGAAAAGATCCCCTCGATCGCATTCATCTAATATTAAATATGTCTTTTCTGTGACTTTGAAGGGAAAAGACACATATTTGAACGTAACAGACGTATGTAGATTAACGATATGTGGAGATATTCCATTAAATCTTTGATGCTGTTTGATTTCTTTTTCTGCAACGTCTTTAAGAGATTTGTCGCCGTTTGTTCTCATAACTCCAAGAGCATATCGAGTTCCTGTAGCAAGATCGATCGCGTACTTGACTTTTTTATAAGAGCCTTCACCTAGGAGGATATCGCTTTGCTTTGTTGTTTTTGTGAGAAAGAGATACCATGTTTTACCGTCAAAATAGAGGGTCTTTCCCAAGCCAGATTTCTCAGAACGGATTATCGTCGGTTCTTTTTGGGGATTTTTTTGTATGTATTGTAAAATACCATCTATTGAGGGTTCATCTGGTGCTGTGCTTCCGTCTAAGGTGAAGGTAGAGTCTTGAACGATCGTTGCTAATTCCTTAGATGTTTTGAGTGTGCATATGATTGGAGGTAAAAAATAGCTGGGTCTAATCCGATCCCAAAGTTCTTTCACTGTTTTTACGATTCTGTCGGGGATAATCGAAAGGGTGCGTGGAGGGGTGGGGTTATGGAAAAGATGCCTGCTCATTTGTATTGCAGCTGCAGCATTATATGTCATATAAATTTCCTTTTACTATAATTATACTATAAAATTATTTAATTGTAAACAATTAACTTTTAGTCTTATTTTACATTATTTTTTATTGGAAATATCTCTTTTTACTGAACGTAACTATTTGGTAATGAATTGGTTGTGGTGTGCTAGGGTTTTGCGGGCCCTCTATAGATACTTAAAGAAAAGTTTTACTTTATGCGAGAGAAGGGAGCGGAGGGAGTTGCTGTGCTAATCTTTCCCGAACCTGTTGAGCAGAGGGTCTTTTTTGAGGCTCTACAGAGAGCATGGAGGGGATGAGTTCTTTTAGAAATTCAGGGGTTTCTCTCTTTAGTTGTGTAGAAATACAGCTGTTGATTTGTTCTTGAGTGATTTTGCTGATTTGAGTGAGACGACTAAGTTCGGAGGCTTGGTTTTGAGGGACGAGGGTTTTTGGATAGGCATTCGAGCCACCGTTTGAAAATAGCGCAAAGAAGATGAGTCCTAATGCCCAGATATCGTCTTGTTGCGTTGTTGCTTTTCCAAATGCCTCGAAGGCATTGTCGCTTTCCCAGGGGAATTGCGCAGCGTCGCATTGTTTGCATGCGGCTGCTCTTTCGGGGGAAAGGATCGGTACTGATCCTTCGAGGCTCCTTTTTTCTTGTGTATCTGAGGCCTTACAGCAAAGGCCTAAATCCCCTATTTTAGCTCGCGTCTCTCCGTTCGATTCGTAGAGGAAGATATTTTCTATCTTAAGATCTCGATGAATGAAGTTTTGTCTATGTATTTCGGTGAGTCCCTCCGCGCAATCTAAAGCGATGCGGAAAGCTTCCCCATCACTGAAAGTGTTTCCTGTTTTTAGCGAACGGTGAAGATCTCCTTTATTACAATCGTCTAATATCAAATATGTCTTTGATGATGAAGTAATAGATGAATGTAGTTTAACAATGTGGGGATGATTGAAGAATTTATGGTTGTCGATTTCTCTATTTGCTATTTTTTTGTTGGTAGCGGATTTTGTTTTCATCACCGCGACAACATGTCGGATTCCTGTAGCAAGATCGAACGCATATTTAGCCCGTTTAAATTGACCTTCGCCTAGAACGCGGTCTCCTTGTTTCGTATGTTTTGTCAGAAGGAGATACCATGTTGCGTTTGAAAAATAGAGCGTTTTCGGAAGAAGAGAGTCTTCAGAGCGGATGATTGCTGGTTTTTTTTGAGGCTCCCTTTTTATGTAGTCTAAAACGGTCTTTATGTCCGCATTTGGTGAACGGATCATGCCTGCCAATACATCAGCTGTTGCGAGTTGGATTTTTTGTGAGGGGTGAAGAGGTTTTGGAGGTTCCGATCTAAATTGGTCGTAAGAGCGCCTGCTCATGTGTATAATCGCGGCAGTATTTTGTGTCATAATTAGCTCTTTTTTATATACCGAAGATACCTCAAGAATCGGTATATTGTGCTGATTAGCGAATTAATTGTCGATTTTTAAGTTGTTGGTTTCTAGGTATCTGGGTTTTTGTGAGAAAGCTGTCTTATTTAATCTTTGATGCCGGGCTTTCAAACTGGTATACTCTTTCTCCTTTGAACAGGAAGGGAGTTATGCAACTCCCTCCAGGGGAAGGAGCTTGTGGATACATATCAATTAATTGACAGTGGCGATGGGAAGAAGTGGGAGCGTTTTGGCTCTTTTGTCCTTTGTCGCCCGTGTCCGCAGGCGGTTTGGCGCCCTCAAAAAAAGATAGAGGCGGATGCTGTTTTCTCGCGCGAAAAGGGGAACCAGTGGACATGCAAGACAAAATTGCCTGCACAATGGAATATTATCGTGCGCGGCGTTCGGATGCAACTCTCGACCACCGATTTCGGCCATTTGGGTGTTTTTCCTGAGCATGCAGCTCTTTGGGACTGGATGCGTCCGTTAATTCACAAGGGAGACAGAATTTTAAATCTGTTTGCTTATTCCGGAGGAGCGAGTTTAGCTGCTGCCCAGGAAGGTGCAGAGGTGTGTCATCTCGATGCTTCCAAGGGGATGGTTGAATGGGCGAGAGAAAATGCGGCTTTAAATGATTTAAAGGGCGCTCCGATTCGGTGGATTGTCGATGACGCGCTTAAATTTTTGCGCAGGGAAGAGAAGCGGGGAAGTAAATACCACGGCATTATCCTCGATCCTCCTACATTTGGAAGGGGAGGTCAGGGAGAAGTGTTTAAGATCGAAGATGAAATCTTGCCTCTGCTTCATCTGTGCAAGAGCGTTTTAAACGAGAGGCCAAAATTTGTTATTTTTTCTTGCCATACGCCAGGATTTACGCCGATTGTTTTAAAGCAGCTTTTAGAACAAGTGTTTGGGAAAACAGCGGAACAGGGTGAAATGGTTCTTGAAGCGCCGGGGATTTTTTCTATTCCAAGTGGCGCATACGCGAGGATTTGTTATGACTAAAATCATGAGCCTTCAAAATGAGCGGGTAAAATTTGCGGTCTCCTTGCAAAATAGGCGCGATCGAGATAAAGCGGGTCTGTTCTTGATTGAAGGGTATCGAGAACTTAAAAGAGCTGTGGACGCAGGTCGAAAAATTGAGACTCTATTTGTTTGTCCTGAATTGTTTTTAGGGAAAAATGAAGAAGAACTCATCCGCGCGTGTAAAGCTCTTGTATTGGAGTGTTCTAAAGAAGTTTTTGCAAAAATGTCCTATCGCGATCGCCCTGATGGAATGCTCGCTATTGCTCCGCAGCATCATTTGACGCTCGAAGATCTTGTTTTGAAGGAAAATCCTTTTTTACTTGTCGCGGAAAGCATTGAAAAACCGGGCAATCTCGGTTCCATTTTGCGCTCTTCTGATGCTGCAGGCGCCCACGGCGTGATTGTGTGCGATAGAACAACCGATATTCACAACCCCAATGTTGTCAGATCAAGCATTGGAACTTTGTTTACTGTGCCCGTTTTAGAGGCTGAAGGCGCTGCAACGCTTGCGTTTTTAAAGAAAAATAAGATCGCTCTTGTTGCGGCAACGCCTCATGCGAAACAAGAATTTACGCAGGTAGATTTAACAGTTCCTCTTGCAATTGTTGTGGGAACAGAGCAATATGGTTTGTCAGAAAACTGGATGAACCAAGCGGATATCGCCGTGCGCATTCCGATGTGCGGTGTTGCAGATTCTCTCAACGTCGCATCCGCTACAACACTATTGTTATATGAAGTCCTTCGGCAACGCAGAAATCGTTTTCAGCGATAATCACATTCTCATCGCATCTAAGCCCGCAGGTCTTTTGACGCAACCGGATGATTCCAATCATGAAAGTTTGGAAAAGTTTGTCAAAGCTTGGGTAAAAAAAGAATTTGCCAAAGAGGGGAATGTTTTTCTCCATTGTATTCACAGGTTGGATCGCCCGGTGAGCGGTCTAGTCATTTTTGCTCGGACAAGCAAGGCGTTAAGCCGTTTGAATGAGCAATCAAGAGCTATGGAAATTCAAAGAGTTTACGAAGCTGAAGTGCAAGGCGTTTTGCCTCAAAAAATCGGAAGGCTCGATCATTATCTCATCCACGGAGATCATCGCGCAATTATAGCCAAAGAGGGGATGGATGGAGCCAAGCATGCCCGGCTATCTTACGAGGTACTTCACTACATGCCCCATTCCTCACTTATTCGAATCGAGCTTGAAACCGGACGCTATCATCAAATCCGCGCGCAGTTTGGCGCAATTGGCCATCCCGTTCGCGGAGATAAAAAATATGGAAGCTTTGATGGCGACGGAAGCGTGATTCATCTGCACTGCGCAAAAGTGTCGTTTAATCATCCCGTGACGAAGGAAGTGTTAAATTTTGAATCAGCACCCCCATTTGGATAAACTCATGATCCTTCATTCTGTTGAAGAGGCCATACGCGCAGCCCAGTTTTTGAAAAATCAAGAAAGCCTTTTGTTTTTAGAAATGTGCGCGGAAATGATCGCAGATTGTTATCGTAATGGGGGGAAACTCTTGATTGCAGGCAACGGGGGAAGTCTTTGCGATGCCATGCATTTTGCGGAAGAAATGACCGGGCAATTTCGTAAAAAAAGGACAGCTTTAGGCGCGATTGCCCTTGCAGATCCAGGGCACATTACGTGTGTTTCCAATGACATGGGCTTTGAAAATGTGTTTTCTCGCGGTGTTGAAGCGTTAGGAAAACCGCAAGATATTTTCATCGCGCTCACAACAAGTGGAAATTCAGAAAATTTAGTGAGAGCGGTAGATACGGCAAAACAGATGGGTCTTAAGACAATTGCTTTCTTAGGCAAAACCGGCGGGCACATGAAGGGGAAGGCAGATTTAGAGTGGATTGTTTCCGGGTTTCCCTTTTCTGATCGAGTCCAAGAAGCGCATATGGCCGCGATTCACATCATCATTGAATCTGTTGAATCGCGAGTTTTCTCTCCATGTTTTCAGGCCTAAAAGAAAAAATTCTCCTCTGGGGGCAAAAACGGATTGAAAAAGGGGCGTGGGTTTTAGCTCCTATCAGTTTCGTTTGGGGGTTTGTTTCGTTTTGTAAAAATAAATTTTACGATTGGGGATGGTTTTCCACCGAAAAAGTAGATATCCCGGTCATCAGCGTTGGCAATATTGTGGCTGGTGGCACAGGCAAAACGCCACTTGTTCTTCTTCTAGCCTCAAAATTTTCTCATCTAAAAGTGGCTGTTTTATCCAGAGGCTATGGGAAAATTCCCGATGAGGCGATTCTTTTGCAGAAAAGATTAAAACATGCAAAAATTTATATCGGAAAAGATCGTGTGGCGCTTGCGAAAAAAGCTGCTGTTGATGGTTGTGATCTCATCATTTTGGACGATGGTTTCCAGTATCGGAAGTTACACCGAGATCTTGATCTTGTCATTCTTTCGGGAAGCGATCCTTTTGGGAAAAATCATTATTTGCCTTGGGGTTTTTTACGCGATAGCCCAAAACGTTTAAACCAAGCAGATGCTGTGTTTGTTTCCGGAGAGCTATTTTCCCATTTGGGATTACCTCATATTCCTCTTACATTAAAAGTAGAATCGCCATCGATCCTTGGTAGGCCTGTGGCGATGTTTTGCGGGATTGCAAAACCGCACCTTTTTAAAAAAACAATTGAAAATCTTGGAGCTAAAGTTGTTTCTGAGTGGATTTTAGTAGATCATGGGGTGGCAGACACTTCCTTGCTGCAAGAATTTGCCGGAAAATCTCAAAAACTGGGAGCGCAAGCGCTTTTGTGCACAGAAAAAGATTTTGTGAAATTAGATCCCGCTTTAAAACTTTCGCTCCCTCTTTATTGTGTTGAAATCTCGTATGCCACAAGAGAGGGGGACCTTCTCTGGGAAAAGCTGATTGCAAAAATCAGTGAAAAAATTGATAATCGACAATATGACTAAAGAAATTAAGATTACTTTGCCAAAGCTCGGCGAGAGCATTCTGAGCGCAACAATTGTGAAATGGTTTAAAAAAGTGGGCGACAGAGTGGCGCTTGATGAACCGCTTCTCGAAGTTTCTACAGACAAGGTCAATAGCGAAATTCCTTCTCCCTCTCCCGGCATTTTGAAAGAAATTCTTGTCCAGGTAGACGAAGAAGTTCAGGTAGGCGCTCCGCTTGCGATTTTAGAGACAAGTGGCTCTCTTCTAAATTCTCCGAAAGAAGAAAGCGCTCCGTCTGTTCCCCTATCTACAGGAGCGGGATCTGCTGATTTGTTATCTCCCGCAGTTCTCCGTTTGATGAAGGAAAAAGGGGTTTCTTTCCAAGAAATGGAAAAAATTCCACATACCGGACAGGGGGGACGCCTTACCAAGAAAGATGTGGAAGATTATTGCGCAGCGAAAGGAACAAAACCAACATGTCCGATGCGCGCTGAGCACAGTGGGACGGAACGGGTCAAAATGACGGGCCTTCGCAAAGCGATCGCAGACAATATGGTCAAATCCTTTTATGAGGCGCCCCATGCATCGCTCATGACAGAAGTAGATGTGACAAACATTGTGAAGTTGATCAATGAAAAAAAGCAGCCCTTCTTACAAAAGCATGGAGTCAAACTCTCTGTGACTGCATTTGTGGCTAGAGCCATTGCTCGCGCAGTGCAGGAGTTCCCTTTGATCAATTCTTCTTTGGAAGGCGATACCATCGTCATGAAGAAGTTTGTAAATCTAGGGATTGCTGTGAGTGTCGATCAAGGTGTCATGGTCCCTGTGATCAAGGGAAGTCAAAATCTTAGCCTTGTGGATGTCTCTAAACAGATCGCAGATCTCGCTTTAAAAGCAAGAGAACATCGCCTTTCTCCGGATGAAGTGAAAGAAGGGACGTTGACAATGACCAATTTTGGCATGACGGGCACGATGATTGGGATTCCCATCATTCGCTATCCGGAAGTGGCCATTGTGGGTCTTGGGGCGATCACTAAAAAGGTTATGGCTATGCCGGATGATTCGGTTGCTATCCGTTCCATGATGTGGGTTTCTCTCACCTTTGACCATCGCGTTCTTGATGGTCTTTATGGGTGTGGATTCTTAAGCGCTTTGAAGAAACAGATTGAAGAAGACTCAGATGTAATTTTCTAACCCTCTGCGGACGAGTATCCCGGTTTGCCGTCAAAGGTATAGAGAAACTGGGATGAAATGACGTCCATTTGCATATGATCAAAAGCGTGAAGGACTTGAATGATATCGTTTTGCGATACAGCGTGTCCCTGATCGGGAAGGAATCTGCAGCGCCACTCGTCGATACAAAATGTCTCTTTCTGGCCTCCCGGCCATACGCGGACGCCCCGATTTGAAATCATTTTGAGCCGAAGGGGGCCAATGTTGATGTGCGATATTTTGGCGAAAAATTCATCTAACGACCCTTTGTGGTGGATGAATACGTCTACGCCTACTAAAAGTCGTTTTTCGGTGCTTTCTGTGTGTTTGTGAAGGATTTGTTGAGGGGCCTGTTCTTTGTAGGCGACGGTTTTGAGTTGTGATGGTTTTTTGCCGAGATTTTGGATCACAGCTTCGCCAAATTCTTTTGTCCCTACTTTCTTTTTGCTGACGCCTTCTTTAAAAATATCGTAGGTGTGGATTCCGTCTTCGAGAGTTTTAAGCCAAGCGTTGTGAACAAGGGATGCGACATCGGGCTGTCCAATGTGGACAAGCATTTGAACGGCTGCCAGGAGAAGGCCTGAGGGATTGGCTACGTTTTGTCCTGCGCGTCTAGGCGCTGATCCGTGGATAGCTTCAAACATAGCGCCATGATCTCCGATGTTTGCAGATCCCGCAAGGCCTACAGAGCCTGCGATTTGCGCTGCTACATCCGAAAGGATGTCTCCATAGAGATTGGGGAGAACGATGACATCAAATATTTCAGGGCTATCGGAAAGTTTTGCAGCACCGATATCGACAATCCAATATTCGTTGATGATGTCGGGATATTCGAGAGCGATTTCGTCGAAAACTTTGCGAAAAAGGCCATCAGAGAATTTCATGATGTTGTCTTTGGCAAAACAAGTGACCTTCTTACGTCCTTGTTTTCGGGCATATTCGAAGGCATAGCGGACGATTTTTTCCGTTCCGGGTCTCGAGATGAGTTTGATGGAGGAGCAGACGTTTGGCGTTTGTCGATATTCGATGCCCGCGTAGAGATCTTCTTCGTTTTCGCGGACGACGACGACATCCATTTCCGGGTGTTTTGTGTCGACGAAGGGGAAGTAAGAGACGCAAGGGCGAATGTTAGCGTATAGACCAAGTGTGGTTCGGATGGTGACGTTAAGGCTTTTGAAACCGCCGCCTTGAGGGGTGGTGATTGGCGCTTTGAGAAATGCTTTTGTGCCGCGAATCACATCCCACATGGCAGGATCCATTCCCGTGGGGAATCCTTTGAGATAGAGTTTTTCACCGATTTCCACTTTGTGGATATCTAAAGCTGCGCCTGCAGCATGGATAACATGGAGAGTGGCCTGCATGATTTCGGGGCCAATTCCATCGCCTTCAGCAACTGTAATGGATACTTTTTGCATAGTTCTATATTATAAACAGAAATGAGATGAGTCGCAAAGAAAAATGTTGAAGACGTTATTTGAAAAACAAAAAAAATCGATCGACCAATTTTTTTCATCTTTGGATGTGCCGGCTGCAGAAAAAGTTTTCGAAAAGGTACGCGCTTGCTCAGGAGTTATCCTGTTAACGGGTGTGGGGAAAAGCGGCCACATCGCGCAAAAAATTGCGGCGACGATGGTTTCGACAGGGACGAGAGCTTCTTTTCTTTGTCCTTTGCATGCGTTGCATGGCGATCTTGGATTTGTGAATGCAAATGATCTTTTTTTACTGTTTAGCAAAAGTGGGGAGTCGCAAGAGCTCCTTGATCTTTTGCCCTCTATCCAGAGGAAAGGGGCGTTTACGATAGCGGTTGTTTCGAAACTCCATTCGCGCCTTGCTAAACAAGCAGATATGTCTATGATCCTTCCTGTCGATGAAGAGCTTTGCCCTTTTGATTTAGCGCCGACTATTTCGACGACCGTACAGATGCTTTTTGGAGACTGCCTTGCCATCGCTTTGATGCAATCGAGACGGTTTTCTGTAGATGATTTTGCGTTAAATCATCCGGCCGGATTTTTGGGGCGGAAGATTACGATGAAAGTGGTCGATTTGATGTTGAAAAAAGAACATCTTCCGATAGGTAAACTCAGTGATTTGTTGATCGATTCTCTCCATGAGCTTTCGGCAAAGAAATGTGGGTGTCTTCTTGTTTGTGATGATCGGGGAGAGCTGAAGGGGATTTTTACCGATGGAGATCTGCGCAGGGCGATTCAGTCAAAGGGGCCTCAAGCTTTGCAACTTTCCTTGTCAGAGTTGATGACAACCGTTCCTCTGACGGTTTCTTCACATCTTTTAGTCTATGATGCGATGCGGACAATGGAGTCGGACGCCGCGCGTCTTGTGACAGCCCTTCCTGTTGTGGAAAATGGAGAGCTGATTGGTCTTTTGCGGATGCACGATATCGTTCAGGCCGGGATGTCTCGATAGGAATTGCTAAGTTTTGATCGAAATCGTATATTCGCTGCCCGTTATTTGATGAATTTATAACTAGGTGGTGAATTTATGAGTGCAGCTATCTCTGCTTGTCACGCGCGAGTACCAACAGGGAAATGGTTTACTTCTGATTTTCAGGTTCAAAGATTTACGCCGCTTGTTGAGCAATATAGAAACGATTGTGAAGCGGCAAGAGAGTCGATCAAGAAAGCTCCGACCGCATCTCGTAGTGAAGAAGATTGTAGAGCAGCAAAAAAGAAGATCCGTGAAGATTTGGCTCCACCGCGGAATGAAGAAGATTGCAGGCCGGTGACGCCTCAGGGTCCTCGTGCAGAGCGAGCCTATTTTGAAGTGATTTCTATGGGACAAGGACTGTCGCAAGAAATCAAAAAGATGCAAGAATACCTTGTTGGGGTTGGGATTCCTCGGTCAGATGATAAATTTAATCGTTTAGTAGAGTCTGTTGATCTTGCTACACAGGACTTAATGCAAACTATTACAATGGCTAGAAAAACAAGTGCTGTGCAAGGTGCTTGCCTAGTGGATTATTATTATGGCTATTCGAGAGAAACTATGCAACAGCAAGTCCTTTCAACTGTAGTGGGAGCTCCCGAAGTCGGAGAATTTCCTTTAGAAGATCTGTCAGAGTCTCCGCTTAAATGAAAAAGGCCTCAGGTTTCCCTGAGGCCCTTGTATGGAGAGAACTTAGTAAGTACAGATTAGATGTCTAACTGTAATCTGAGAGAGAAACCGTTCAATGTGAGGTTTCCTCGGCTTACTGTATCGTTACCGTAGCCGATTTGAGATGCTGAAGCCGTCGATGAGGTTCCTATTCCGTCGTAGAACTTTCTCATGTTGAGCTGATCCCACCATTCGATGAATTCATACGCAGCTCTTAGGCCGATTCTGTATTTATTCTTGTCGAAATATTTGCTCCATGCAATACCGAGAGCCATTTCCACGTTAGGAACGTTTTGATAGTAGTCAAACTCAAGATCATATCCATCACCAGTTGTTGATCCGACCGTTGGAAGAACCATGTTTTGGTGGATTTCGAATTTACTTGCCATCATTGAAGCAGACATGTTAGCAAACAGGCACCAGCCTTTGCCTACGATCCAATCTGTGTCAAGGCCAGCACGCGCTCCAATGCCCCAGAAATTGTTTTTTCCGTGGTGGATTGTTCGGTTTGCTGCGCCAATATAACCTTGGTAGTCAACGGAGAAGTGTTGATCGATCCAACCGCCGCGAATACCAAAGTGAGGATTGAAGATCACGTACCTGCTGATATGGTAAGGTTTGCCAAGGCTAAGATCCAATGTGTTGTAATGGGCTTTCCAGACAGCACTTGAATGAACGCCGTATATGTTTGGTCCTGCAGTTCCAGGTGTTACAGCAGGAGTTCCTGATCCTAATACCCAAAGAGGGATAAGTCCGCTTCCCGCTGTTGTAGCATCGCCATGCTTGTAGTTAGTAATGTTGACCCATGTCCAATCAAAGTCGATTTCCCATGCATCGTGATCGAGGAAAAATCCCAATCCAAAGCGCATTCCGGGATTGTAGTCCCAGTCGCTATTGTCATTAGAAAATCCAATGACTTTGCCGTAAGTGATCGGGGATGTTGGCACGCCAACTGATGAACTTGTATCTTCGATCGCAAATTCCATTCCGTCTTGTTTTGCTTGGAAAGCAAGGCCATCAACGTGGACATAAAAATCGCGTGGGCAATTAATCCCTAAATCCATAGGGTAAGAAAACGCAAATGGTCCCGGTTTCGGGGTTTCGCAGCAAACTTCTTCAACTTGTCGGTCACATGGACCTTTGGGAATCGCGTACAAACTTGTTGCCATTGATAAAACGGCAAAAGAAGACGCTAGCACCCTCTTATTCCAATTGAAATGCATAGACATTCTCCATTTTTTCATTTGAGAGGATTCCCGTAGGGGTTTGCTCTCTTTTAAGCTTTTCATTCGGCACTTCGTGAGCCTACGATTAGGGAGCACGGGGCGCCTTTACATTAGATTGCTTTTCAATCGTCACAATAGGTTTTTTTCTTTTATGTTGGCAACATAAATTTTTATTTTGCCAGTATTGCGTCTATGAAAATCCGATAAAAACTGAGTTTGAAGAAAACCGGAGCGCGCTGAAATCTTGAGCTTAATTTCGTTGGTCGGGAGCGTTTTGTGGGTCAAGTTTGTTTGCCCTTGAGGACCTCCAAAAGAGC
>CAZQNB010000012.1:0-31634 GCA_964594545.1 uncultured bacterium
ATTTTCGACGCTTTGAACCCGTCCAAACGCCGATTGTTCAATTACGAACGGTATATACCGCTCGTGATTCAAAGGTCAGTTGGAACAAGGCTCATCAATAAGCCTTTTTTGTCCAATTTGACCACCCACATTTCGTGATCCTCTCTGCCATATGTGACCCAAATAAAATCGTCATCATAGACAAATCCGCAAGGAAAGATAATCCGCATCGGTTTCCAGTAGGGTTTGTAATACTCTCCCTCGTAAAACCCGTTTGCGATAATAGGTTCCGGACTGATTTTTTCCACAGAAAAAGGGGAGAGGGGGGAAAACGTCAGCGCTCCCATAAAATAATGGGATATTTTTTTGCCAAAAGAATGGACGGAGGCAAGTTCGGTGGAGGAGTGAAAAAAAGTCAGATATTGTCCGTCGATCATCAATGCCGGCGTGCCTCCTCGGATCTCGCCTAAGTCCCACGTTAATTTCTCTCTACTCAAACTAAATGTTTCTGCAGAACCCAGATCCAAGTCCGGAGAGAGGACAAGCAGGGGACTTAGGCTGTAAGCGAGTAAGAGATTTCCTTGATAATCAAAGGGAGTCCAATTCTTCTCTCTACGCTCTTTTGTTTCCCCGGGAAATTGTTTAATGCATGTTGCTTGACCTGCATAAAACGTATTTCCCGTGGGAATTAATTCAGACACATACACTCTAAATCCCCCTTTGCTAATCTTCTCTTCATTGCAGTCGCTGTAGATTAGATAGAGCCGATGATCGACTTCAATGAGCCTCCCATCTTCCGCTCGACAGGGGATTTTCGAATCGGGGCTCCTTAATGAAAGGATTTGCTCTGGAGAAATGGGGGTAAAATGATCATCGAGCCAAACAAGACCGATGTCTGAATTAAAGGGGTGTTTTCTATCGGAGATCACACGAAAGCTCATGAGCCATTTTCCCTCCCAACGAATAAGCGAAGGATTGAAAGCGTAAGGAAAAGAAGGAATGACGATCCGTTTTGTCTCTAGTACGAAATCGGGGATTTTCTCTTCAAAATTTTGAGAATAAAGAAAAAAAAATGGTATCAATCCGAACAACAATTTAATTTTCATACACAGAGACCTCGACGAGAGAACGTTTTAATTTTTCTTTGTCGAATCGCGCGATCCAAATTTCGTGATCTTGCACGCCATAGGAAACTAAAAGGGTATTGCCATCGATCACAAGGCCCATGGGAAATACGACGCGGAGCGGTTTCCACGTGTGGTGGCTGGGACCTGAGTAAAATCCTTTCCCGACGATAGGTTCCGGACTGATGCGTGTAATGGCAAAAGGGATCGTTTCGGAAAAAGTATAAGCTCCCATAACGTAATGGGGGACTTTGATGCCCCGCGAATGGACGCTTGTCATCGAAATGCTAGAGTGAAATAGGGCCAAATACTCGTCTCCATCTTTAACGGCGGGAGTGCCACCTCTCAATTGTCCGTAGGCCCAAGAAATATGGCTTGTTGTTGTTGCCACCTCTTCGCAAGTCCCGGTTCCCCACACAGGGCGGACAATCCGATGAGGATAGAGGCTATACGCAAAATATAATGTATCTTCATGAACGATGGGAACCCAGTTTTTTGCCGACTTAGAAAAATCGGCGCCGTCAAAATCGACAAACACTTCTGATTTCTTGCAGAAAAAATGGCTGCCATCGGACTGGACTTCCGCAACCACCATACGGCGCACTTCCGGAGTGGGTGTTATGTTGAGCATATTGTTATACACAATATACAAACGATCTTGCAGCACAATCAATCTAGGGTCTTGCCGTTTATCTCCGCAGAACGCATCTTGATTATCAGATTGTAAAATCATCGGCTCGGATACAACATTGAGCTTCTCATCTAGATAGACAAACCCGACCCCATTTGTAGCTCCATTTTCGCTATAAATTCGGAAGTTTAAAAGAAGAGATCCCTTCCATCGAATCAGACCAGGATTGAATGCGCTCGGATACTGCGGAATTTCGATCTTCTTGGTTTCTAGAACGTAATCTTGAATCCCTTTTTCAAAATCAAAAAGATTCTCCGCTTCCCTAAAAGGCATTTCATCAAGCGAAGGTCCCTCTTCATAAGGATAGCTGCAGTATGTTTGTGTTGCATGCAAACAAAGAGCCAATGCAATAAATAAGTATTTAAAATAATTCATAATGATGATTCCTCGTGCCAATATTCAAAAGGAAATGCTTCGTACATTTTTTGAAGATCGCAAATGCAAGTGGACTCCCCCCCCATTTCGAGAGCTTCTTCAATAGAACAAGCAAATTGAAAATTGGGACGGCACGTTCCCAAATAGTAGTCTTGATACTTAAAAATATTTTCTTTTTCCGATACGCGTAGATAGCGCGCAGGAATTCCGTAGGCCTCTGCAATCACAATCCCATGCAGTGACCCGGAAATCACAAATTTACTGTCTAAAATTTTTTCCACTACTTGATTCCAAGGCTCGGTCGGATAGACGATGTTTGGCAGGGATTTCGGAAATAAGTTTCGATCTTTGTAATGGGGGATCACAATATAGTCGTAAAAAGGGACCTCTTTCTTCTTAAATTCTGTGAAGAAATAGGGGAAAAGAAGCGCAGGATCCCCATAAATTTCAGGGACGTCGATTTCGAAATTTTCCCGTAAAAATTGACGTGTCTTGGGACCTCTAACGGATCTGACATCGAGTTTTGAAAAGCTGTAATTCATTTTATCGAGAGTTTTTCCATTCACTCCTGACCCCCAAACGACGTCGTCATCTCTCGCAAAATAGAGAATAGACCCAATAGCGAGGAGCTTTTTTTCATTGGATTTTGGCGGCTTTCTGAAATTTTTGACCGGGCTTTGCACGATTCTTTCGACGAGTTTTAATGAAAGGTAGTCGCCGAAATTGATTTCCGGATCTTCGCCCCACCAAAAAAGGGGAAGGCCATACGCAAAACTACATAGAGGGAATAAAAAAATCGCAGCTTTAAAAATCCACATAAGGGGAACAGTCTAAAGAATGAAAGGAAAAAATTCAAACAAGAAGGCCAAGTCAGAAAGACTTGGCCCTTTTTAACCTGAACTTTGGGTTTTTAGCGTTAGAAATCAATATTTGCCGATACGAAGGGACCGGTAAGGATGAAATTGCTAAGTGTTCTTTCAAAACCAACTGCATAAACTCCCACATTGGCACTTTGGCTCGGCACCAAGCTGGGAATCACTTGAGGAGCTGTCATATCAATCGACTGGACTGCATCCAGATAGATTTGGAACTGATAACCTGCGCTCAACGTGAATTGACATTTTTTGCCACTTATAGCATAAGAAAATCCAAGCTTCTCTTCAAAACCGGGAATCACTTGAGTCCGATTCGGAACTGAGGTTCTCTGTTGATTCGGCTGAGGGATACCCGCATTGGCAAGATACGGCGTTCTGGATTTGTATGTTGTGTGGTTTTTCAATTGTCCCATGTAAAGGGCCATGGATGAATGTCCGATAAAAGAAAAAGAATTGACAAGCTTGTAATCGAAGTCAATACCAAATTCGGGTCCGGCTCCTAGAAAATTAGAAAGGGCATAAATACTGCGAGAGGTTTGTCCATTGGGACTAGAAAAAAGGGAGAATATACTTTGTCGGATGCGAACCACGCCTGCGCCCGTATATAAATGGAGGCTTAAATCATCCAAAAAACAAACCTTTTTTCCAACAGTGATATTCACTTCATCAAAATGAAACGTAGCCTTTCCTTTTGCTGACTTATAGGCCTCTGAGTTAGGCCCAATGTCAAACAAAGGTCCCACCATATTGCCTGTACCAAAAGGTTGTGGCGTTACGTTCATTGAATCGGAATCGGATGTGTGGAGCCTTTCCCAATTTATTTCTAAATCTACAGCATTTTTAGGAAATAGGAATTTAGATCCAACGGTAAAGCCGGAATGGTAGCTCGGATTGATCTCGAAAATTTTCCAATTCGGAGAGACTTCCGGAATTGCAATGTCTGTATTATAAGGAAAAGCTTCGGCTGCATAGTAGATGCTGCTTCCATTGGGCTGGAGAAAAAGCCACTCTCCAAAGATTTCAAAATTCACACTCGAAAAATTACTTGGTTTCGGGGGGCAATGTTGCAATAGGGGAAGATTTGTTTGGGAGTCTTCCGATGGCGCTTTTTTTACATTGTTCGCAAAGAGTATGGAACAACAAGAAAGGCAGATAAGTGCACTTATAAATTTCACAGATAAACTCCTTTTTTGAGAAATTTTCTTGAATCTACAGAATTTTAAGAAAATTTTCAAAGACCTTTTTTTTTCTTCAGTTGTTGTATGTATTTCCGCCGCAGCTCTTTAAATTCCTCTTTAAGAAGATCGAGATCTTCATCACTTTCTTCTTCAACATCCAAAAAGGAGTCACGGGTATTTTTCGTGCCATATAAAATCTCGTCGAGCTTGAGTTGCGTTGAACGGGCTTCTCGATATTGGGTGTTTTGAATGAGGATCACCATGAGGAAGGTGGCAATTGTTGTTCCTGTATTGATAATCAGCTGCCATCTCTCTCCAAATCCTAGATAAAATCCGGATGCAAACCAGAGGAGGATTAAACATAAAGCTGACAGAAAAGCGAGTGGAGATCCCATTTGGCGAGAAGTCATTTCCGCAATAGATCGAAAAATCGATCGGAGTCTATACCGAACGTCATTCAAAAGTTGGGCGATAGGAGGGTTCAAAGCGTCAAAAATCGATTAAAAAAAGGGGGGAATAGTATTGAGTTAATACAACCCCCCTTTTTTTTAATCGATTTGTTGACAGCTTTCAATCCCTCCTATCGCCCAACTTTTGAATGACGTTCGGTATACTTCGCAAAATGAATGGTTTTGCATTTTTTTTCATCTATTTCAGCCTATTGGAAATATTAACAGATTTCGACACACCTTCTGTAGATATTGTTTTGATTGTTTTCGCATTGAGATCAAAAGAAGAGAGGTCAACCATCCGGATTGTTTGATCTTGGTAGGTCTTGAAATAATAGCGCAAAGCGTTAGGGTCGCGAACGCAAGTTACCATTGTATAATCAAAGTGGACGCTTCCGTTATCTTCCTCTCGGACAGCGCCTAAGGGGATGTCAAATGAGTTTAAAAGATGAAAGACCTGAAAAACGGCTTCTTCGTTTCCGTTAGAGGGGATGGCTGTGGAAGAAAAAATGGCTGCGCGGACAAATCGTGAAGGTGGGGAGAAATCGCCGGGCAGTCCTACAAGGCCGGAGCCTTGTCCAAAGGGAGCAAATCTCATCCCCTCAATTGTTAAAGGAGGGACATTCGTAGCGCGTAAGTTGATGAAATTGCGTAAGTTTGTCAAATGCCAATCAAATGTAGGAGAATTAGTAAAAACACCGAGAGGATTGTCGTATGTCACAAGCTCACCATTGATGGGCTCAATCACAAGGCATTTTCCTGACTTGTCATAGACAATATAGTGAAACGGCGGTGGTGTGTTCCCCCAGCCGCTTTCAAGAGTCCCCGCAATATATACGTTTTCTATGCCGGTTTTCACTTCATCTATGTTTGCAAATTGGGTCAAGATCCAATGAGGGAATTCGGAAGGGGAGAGGGCTTGATTCTTGTTTTGATTTGTGAGGGAAGCATAATCGGCAAAGCCCGGGAAAAAGAAGGTTCCTACGGAAAGTCCCTTTTCATTCATTCCGTCTACGATCACGACATCTTCAAAGAGATAGGCTCCCACAACGGCATATTTTGAAGTGTACTTTAGTCCGGATCCTATCGGTGTCTTTCCAATAAATGGGTATCCCCTGGGAACGACTGCAATAGACGATTGAATAGGGAGACCAAACTCTAAAGTTCTTCCATGAACAATGGAGCCGTCTTTGGCAGAAAGTTTAATCCCTGTACAAGCGCTCACTTCTAAAGTGCCAAGGATCAATAACAAGAAAAGAGTAGCTGATTTTATCATATGTAGATCCATAGCAGATCTATAAAAGAGATGTCAATCCGCAAGAAGAGAGCTTGCTATATCTTTTGCGAGTTTCCCATCAACTGTATTGTTAATTTTCATGATGGCTTTCATGACGAGCCCTAGTTCTTTTTTTGTCTTGGCTCCGGATTCTTGAATGGCTTGTATAACAATTTGTTTTGTCTCTTCGGGGGAGAGCGCTTTGGGTAAAAATTCCTGGATGATCACAAGTTCGCTTTTTAATTGGTCTGAAATGTCTTGCCGATTGGCGACGATGGCTTGTTCTAAAGCTTCTTGGAGATTGCCATAATACGTTTTGAAGATTTTTATGACTTCCGGATCAGGGAGATTTGCTCTGGCGTCTACAGCTAAGATCTTGGATTTAAGCATGCGCAAAGTGGAAAGCCTGATTTGGTCGCGGCTTCGCATCGCATCTTTGATGCCTTCATTGATTTTTTCGATCATCGCCATAATATATCTCCTTAGGTAGCGTAAGATTTTATCATACCTAAAATCTTTGTATTCTACTATGGCAATATGGCTTTTTCCCTGTTTTTTCGTAATAGTGCTGGTGGCCTTCTTCAGCTGGGTAAAATAGACTTGCCGGGAGGAGTTCAGTCACTACTTTTAGGCCATTTTTTGTGAGATATTCGATCAGTTTTTCTACCCTTTCTTTTTGATCCATCGTCAGAAAAAATACGGCGGATCGGTACTGCGAGCCAATATCAGGCCCTTGTCTCATTTTTTGCGTGGGATCGTGGATCTCGAAAAATCCTTTCGCTAACGTTTCATACGAGACTTTTTTGGGATCAAAAACAATTTCCAAAGTTTCTGCGTGGCCTGTTTTTCCACCGCATACATCCTCGTATGTTGGATTTACTTTTTCTCCTCCCGTATATCCAACGGTCGTTTGAATGACGCCAGGGGTTGTTTTCATTAAGTGTTCCACACCCCAAAAACAACCCCCCGCAAAGAGAGCCCTTTCATACCCTTCCTCAGTGAAGGCGGGGATGAAGCGGAGAGATAAAGAGTTCACGCAATGACGGACGTTTTTCACTGTCATCTTCTCTCCTAAAAATACATGCCCTAAATGACCTAAGCATCTGGCGCATTGAATTTCTGTCCTCTCCCCATCAGGATCAGGGGTTCGTTTGACCGCATGTTCGATTTCTTCATCAAAACTCGGCCATCCGCAACCGGAAGAGAATTTGTTTTCCGAAAGATAAAGTGGGGCGTCGCAACGCTTGCAAATGAAGACGCCTCGCAAGTCAAACCGGTCGTACTCTCCGCTGCCGGGAGGTTCTGTTTTCCCTTTGCAAATGATACTTTCTTCGTTAGTGGATAATTTGTGATAGTCAAACATGGCTATCTGTTTATAGTTCGAAGATGATTTTTAAACAATTGATTCTTGAGGCGTCTTCGGTGTATATCTCAAAACGATGAAGATTAAAAAATTGATCCATATCATTGCGACGCCACGAGAAGAGCTGTCTCGTACATTACAAGTGTCTGAAGTTTTTTTAGATTCGTTTAAAAAAAGCCATCCCGATTGGGTGATTGACGAACTTGATCTTTTTAAAGAAAATCTCCCCCCATTAAGTGTGAAAAGCGTAACGGGTAAATATGTGTTATTGGAAGGAAAGGATCTCTTTGGGAGTTTGAAAGAGATTTGGGCAGAGATTTTGCAGCACATCGAACGGTTTAAAACAGCTGACTTTTTTCTCGTCAGCACTCCTATGTGGAATTTTCATGTCCCCTATATTTTGAAACATTACATCGATTTGATTGTTCAGCCTAAATATCTTTTCCGCTATAGGGATGATGGGTCGGTAGAAGGGCTTGCAAAAGACAAGAAGATGGTTGTGATTACAAGTAGAGGCGGGCAGTATTCCGGCGAGAATAGCAGCCTCGATTATCAAGAGCCGTATCTTCGGCAGATCTTTGGTTTTGTAGGCATTACTGATATCGATTTTATCAAAGTAGAGCCGATGGACATGGGCCATGAGCTTCGGGAGAAAAGAATTGAAGAAGCTCAAAAAATAGCGAGAGAAATGGGGAGTCATGCCTAGAGATATCCCCATCGGCAACGGCAGAGTTTTAATCGCTTTTGATAAAAATTCCATTTTAAGAGATTTATATTTCCCTTTTGTGGGAGAAGAAAATCATACCAAGGGAAGGCCTTTTCGGTTTGGCATTTGGGTGGATGGATCCTTTAGCTGGGTTCCTGAAGGCTGGATTGTTGAAAATAACTATCTTGAGGATTCTTTAGTCACCCATGTCAAATTGAGTAGATCTGACGTGGAGATCGTTTCCAATGATCTTGTGGATTTTGAAGACAATATCTATTTGAAAAAAATCACCCTTGAAAACAAGACGGATAAAGAAAAAGAAGTTCGCATTTTTTTGGGACACGATTTCCATATCTATGGCAACGAAATAGGGGATACGGCGGCCTATAAACCTGAAAACAAGAGCCTTGTTCATTACAAGGGCGAGAGATGGTTTTTAGTGAATATTTGGGCCAATAACAAGTTTGGGATCGATCTTTTCGCAACCGGAAAAAAGGAAGAGGGAGACGAGGTTGGCACGTGGAAAGACGCTGAAGATGGCGTTTTAAGCGGCAATCCGATTGCGCAAGGCTCGGTCGATTCGGTGATTGGAATTCCCATCAACATTGCGCCGCGGGCTAAAGAAAGTTTCTATTATTGGATTGCCATTGGCAAAAATTGGGAAGAGGTCAAGGCGCTAGATGATCTGGTGAAGAAAAAAACGCCCGATGTGATTTTTAAAAGAACCTATGATTATTGGAGATTGTGGGTCGATAAAGAACAGATAGATTATTCACTTATTCCTCAAAAAATTGCCCGCCAATATAAGCAAAGTTTGCTCATTTGCAGAACCCAAATCAACAATTGCGGAAGCATCATTGCGGCCAACGACTCGGACGCAGTTTATTTTAATCGCGATACATATAGCTACATGTGGCCGCGCGATGGCGCTTTGGTGGCCCACGGCTTAGATCTCGCGGGATATGAAATCACACAGGATTTTTACAGATTTTGCGCAAAAATTATTGAGAAAGATGGGTATTTTAGCCACAAATACACACCCTCCGGCTCCCTTGCAAGCACATGGCATCCTTGGATAAAAGACAAAAAAGCGCAATTGCCTATCCAGGAAGATGAGACGGCCCTTGTGATTTGGGCTCTATGGAAGCACTATGAGCAATTTAGAGATCTCGAATTTGTTCGGCCTCTTTACAATGGGCTGATTAAAAAATGCGCTGACTTCATGATGAATTATCGCAACCTCGAGACAGGCCTTCCACTGCCCAGCTTTGATCTTTGGGAAGAAAGGCAGGGGATTTTGACCTTCACTGTTTCGACTGTCTTTGGCGGCCTTATGGCTGCGGCAAATTTCGCGGCCTGTTTTGGGGAAGAGGAACTCGCAGAAGAATATCGTCAGGGCGCGATCCAAATGCGCGAAGGGATGGATAAATACCTCTATTTAGAAGAAGAAAAGAGGTTTGCTCGAATGATTAATTTTAGAAGGGACGGCTCGATTGAAGTAGATAAAACAATTGACGCAAGTCTCTTTGGGATTTTTGCTTTTGGAGCGTATAGCCCGCATGATGAAAAGGTGAGCAGTACCATGAGCCAAATTGAGCGAAGTCTTTCCTCCGGAGGCGGGCTTGCGCGCTATGAAAATGATTCCTACTATCGAGGGGACAGGGAATCTTTAAGCAATCCCTGGTTTGTCACGACTTTATGGCTTTCTCAGTACTATATTGCGAAGTCCAGGACAAAAAAAGATCTGGATAAAGCGCTCGAGATTTTGTCCTGGGTTGCGGATCACGCTTTGCCAAGCGGCGTTTTAGCCGAGCAAATCAACCCAAAGACGCACGAGCCAATATCTGTTTCTCCTTTAACTTGGAGCCACGGAACGTTTATCATCGCGGTGCAAGAGTATATAAATAAGTTTTTAAGCATAGAAAATTCCCCTAAAAAAAGCCTCCATTGAGTATCCTATACGGATGCCTATTTTGCCAAAAGATGTACATGGATGCCCCTATCTACAGCTCGCTCCTATGGAGGGAGTGGGGGATCGCTGTTTTCGAAGGGCGATGGCCTCTGTCGGAGGGTTTGATGAGGCGGTAAGAGATTTTTTACGCGTCCCCGCAAATGCCCATGTGAAAAGTCTGGCAAAGGTGTATGAGGCGGATGAGCTCGGGAGATTTCCCTTGGCAGCCCAAATCATGGGCTCTGATCCTTATCTCATGGCCGATATGGCAAGAGAGCTCGCAAGCATGGGCGCTCCAAGAATTGATGTGAATTGCGGCTGCCCTTCAAATACGGTCACGGGGAAGGGGGCGGGCTCAAGCCTTCTCAAAGATCCCAATTTAGTTCACGAGGTGGCAGGCGCTGTTGTTCGCTCGGTTTCCATTCCGGTCACCATCAAAATGAGATCCGGCTATGAAGATATTTCTTTGTTTTCAGAAAATATTTTGGCTGCCGAGGCAAGCGGGGTTCAGTATATCACGCTGCATCCAAGGACGAAGGTAGATGGCTATGGACCGCCTGCAAGGTGGGATCTCATTGCTCTTGCAAAATCGCTTTTAAAAATCCCTCTTGTGGGAAATGGGGATATTTTAACTGTAGATGACGCTCTTTCTATGCAGAGGCAAACGGGCTGTGATGGGCTCATGATTGGAAGGGGGAGCATCATGAACCCGTTTATTTTTCAAGAGATCAAAGCCCATTTCAAGGGGAGCTCGTACCAGCCGCAAGCAGAGGGTTTACTTAAGTATTTAGAAGTCTATTTAAGTGAAATGCCTGAGGCTTTTCCTCTTAAATGTCGAATCAATAAGTTGAAGCAATTGCTCGGGTTTGTTTTTAAAGGCAATCAAGGGTTGATAGAGCATCGGCAGAAGATTTTAAGCTCATCTTTTGAGGATCCTCGTGAACTTCTAGACATGTCTCGGGGATTGTTGCAAAAACTTTGGACATAAAAAATGCATAAGAAAATTTAACACCGAGGCTTTGAAGCGCGCATTTTTTGCGCGTTTCAAAGCCTCGGTGTTTAATAGACCTCTTGCGTAACCTAGGTTACGCAAGAGGTCTAATATGTTATAGTCGATTAAATTTAATTTTAATCGACTATAGTTACAAATTGATACCATTGAGGGTGTTGATGACCCCTCAATGGGTTGAGTCTAGATACTACTTTTTGCTTAAGCTAAATGGCCCTGAGCCGAAATAGGTAATCATGAGAGCAGCTCCCATCATCGACATGTTTTTCCAAAAACAGTAGTGATGCATCATGTGGGCAAAAGGATCCTGGGTCTGCCAAAACTTATGCATGGTAAATGTTGTGGGGATTAAGAAAATAATGAGAAGCCACGCGCCCCATCTTGCTTTGTAGCCGAGGAGAATGCTTAAGCCCCCAAGTAAAGCGATGATGCCGGCTAAAGGAACGAGAAGTTGCGCCATAAACACCCCCATGTGGGATGCGTGATCAATCATTTTTGGAGAAAAATGTTCAAACGATTTTAAGATAAAAATCGCTGAAAACAACACTCTTCCCAATAATAAAATATATTTAGACATAGTTCTCCTTTACTTTTTCTTTTGCGCTACGATGTAGTAGCTTGTTGTGACAAGTCGCATCCGGTCTGCTTCGATAAAGGCTTCTCCATCTTGCGTTAAACGATCAAATAGCTGTTTGAAATGTTTCGGCAAAATTTTCCAGCGGACAAGAAAATTGATGAGTTTTGTCACGCGCGTGAAGAATTTATCTGCATTTTCAATCAGGGGCGCCTGTAATCCGTCAATGCTTGCATTTTCTGAAATTGTGACATCAAAGCCTGCCTTTTTAAGGAGGTTCACATATCCTTCAGAAGATGGCGTGCCAATAGCTCCAATGAGCGGTTTGATCCTCTTCATCAGATTTGCATGGAGAGGGTTCTCTTCATTGTATTTGCCCAGGCGTACCCAATCGAGACACGCAAGTTTAGCCCCGGGCTTAAGAACGCGATAAATCTCTTTGAAGAGCTTTTCTAAATTTTTGGAAAGGCTAAATACCTGGATTTGATAAATCCCGTCGAAGGTGTTATCGGCAAAAGGGAAGGGTAAATCGTTAAGGTCTCCCATTTTGAATTCACACTGATGGGCAAGGCCTCTGCCGCTTGCAAATTTTTTGGCCGATTCTAACTGATCGAGATCGATGTTGATGCCCAGAACATGCGCGCCTGTATGAGAGGCTACGTGTTGAGCCACTCTTCCTCTTCCGCACCCGATATCTAAAACTTTATCCCCTTTTTTTAAGCCCAGATCTTGGCACATTTTTCTTTCATAAAGAACTTGATTCCCAATGATGCTTTTAGAAAGATCCATAGCGGGAGGGATGTACATTTTCTCGACCTGGCCGATCGCGCAAAGATGATTGAGTACACTGTAGTAGTCGATCAGCTTTTTTTTGACTTCTTGGTAGTAATTTGCTCCCATTTTCTCGACGAGCTGGTTTTCGTTTTCCCAGTCGTGATCATAGATGTTATACGAACCTAAAAAGGCATCGATTTTGTCTTGTGGGAGAGTGTAGAGCGTTTTCAGAGATTTGAGAACTGTTGAAATTCGGTATCCCAAAAACTGAAGCTTAGGGCGGACTGTTGCAAGTGGCATTAAAACTCCTTGATAAAGAATATTTGACAGGTTTTTACCTGCTTTGCGGATTTTCCACAAGTCTGACTTTTTGCCCTGTTAGCGTTAAGAAGAAACATTACCCTATTTGGTAAGTGTAACTCATTGTTAACCAATGATTTACGCTAACAAACCGTTTATCTGTTTGTTAGCGTTTTTTAGAAATGTCACCACTTAGAATTTAATTGAAATGTCACCCTATTTTTTTAGTAGTGATATGTTTTGTGAAAATGTAAAATTTATGCTATAATATTTGTATTATGACGTATATTATTTAACGATATTTATTATAGGTTTGAGGTTGTAATGAGCAGTATAAGTGGATTCGGCGGAAATGTAGCCTTGGGGGGGAACTCCTCGCTGAGGGATCGAAGGGCTACTCAACGTGCAAAATGGAAGGAAGCGGTAGATCTATCGCAGGAAAACTTAAGGAGTTTGCAAGGGGAAGGGAAGGCAGAGGAAAGGAAGCTCTTCTTAGGGAGCTTTGATGCCGCGGCCCGTTCCAGTATAACGGGTTCTAAAACACAGGTTCGCGCGTTCTGTGGGAAGATGCTAGCCAGGGAGTCGTCAAACGAAACGGATGAAAAAGACAAAGAATATGTAGAGATTATTAGTCATCTCTGTCTTCGTTTAATTGTTCTTATTGCTGAACAAAGGAATGTGAATAAATCAAGGATCTCTAAGGAAGAAACAACTAAGAGTTTGGAATTAGCTAGTCGGCGCAAGGTTGTGATCCAAGTTCTTGATTGTCGCGAGGTCGTGATCCAAGTTTTTGATCGTCTGCTTGGCCCCAAAGCACTCCTGGTGCAGGTTCTTCGGGAGGAAGTCCCTCTTGAAAATATAACAATCAGCCCGGATCGCTTCGAATTATCGATCCAAGAGCAGTTGTCCGATTCCGATGAGGACGTGAACATTACCTTTCTTCGTCAGCAATTATATGCTGGGGGGGAACTAAAGGTCTGGTCATCTTTCTTAGATGAGTGAATTTACGGAAATAGATTGAGGGAGCTGCTGTTCTTCAAGAAGGATTGTTGCATGAATTCACAGCTTTTCTTACGATAGAGGGATGCGCAAATTTTTTTTCTTGAGTTTTCTGTCCCTCGTTTTTTTTGGTGTTATTTGGATAGCGTTTCGTTCCGATTCACAGATTGTATCTCGTCATATTTCAAGATCTTTAAATCCTCAGATTCCTGAAAAAGTTCTCATTTGCGGCGTTTGCAGAAATGTTGAAAAAGCAGTTCCCAATACAAGGCAATCTGTTTCTCATTTGGGCTCCCGTTTTTCTGATTACAGGGTGATTATTTATGAAAATAACTCAACGGATGCGACGAAAAATCTTATGCGCGCTTGGGCAAAAGATGACCCCCATTTGATTTTTCTTTCAGAGCAGCTATCTAATAAGGAGCTGTCAAGACAGCTTGAGATGAAAATACTCAATCGAACGGAAAAAATCGCGCGAGCAAGAAATATTGTTCTCGATATTGCAATGAAGCGGGATTTTGATGATTTCAAATACGTCATATGGGCCGATCTTGATTTTTTAGAGCCTTGGGATGTCGATGCGATTGCCGAAACTATTTTGCATCCGGAGCAGCAGTGGGATGCTGTTTTTGCCAACGGCGCCTATGATTTATTTGCGCTTCGCTCTCCCGATTTTCCGATCGGGTTTGAACTTGTAGGGGATCTCTACTGGGGAAATCTGGATCGAATGCGGAACGCTTTTCAAATCGATCCGAAGGATCCTTGGAAGAGGGTGTATTCAGCTTTTGGCGGCATTGGCATTTACAAGAGAGAGGCGATCCGTGGCTGTAGGTACTCAGGGGTCGTAACGAAGGATCTTGAAAAAATGGCAACGGTTTGGCTATCTCAAGCAAGAATGAAGGGGGATGTCCTATTTTTGTCTGAGTATGATGAGCTTCTGTCGATGAAAAAGCCGATGCAGTTGTCTGGGCCTATTTTACGGAAAAGATCCTATTATCCCGATCGGATTGGCGTTTGTATCCCTTATGGAAAGCTTGTTTGGTTTTCCTGTACCCATGATGCGACCCTTCCCTGGACATGTGAGCATGTCCCTTTTCATGCATCGATGATTTTGCATGGATATGACCGTTTTTTTATTAACCCCAAAATTCGATGTAATCCATGAGATATTTATTGCTTCTTTTGTGCTTAACATTCTCCCTTTTTAGTCATGAGAGGGCTTCCAGCTACCCATACCTTTCCGGTGACACCTGGCGTTTTTTTGCCGATTGGAGGCTTTCAAAAGATGAAGGATTTAATCCTGAAGATGTTCAGCTAGGCGACACGATTTTTGTCGAGTACGATATGTTAAAACGATTTGGGCGCAGATACCTTCCAAAAATCAAAAATCGGTTTGTTTTGATTACCCCAAATTGTGAAAGTGGGACAGATAATCCACAGCCCGGGGCCTATAGCAAATTCCTAGATTCAAATAAGCTCGCCGCCTGGTTTGTGCAAAATATTGATCGGGAGCCAACAGATAAGCTCATTCCCATTCCTATTGGTCTTGCAAACCAAGTGTGGGACCATGGACAGATTTCCGTTTTAGAACCCATTGTTTCCACAGCTGCGCCATCCGGGAGTGAAAAGAGGGATTGTTTTGTGTATGTCAATTTTTCGATTGGGACAAACCCAAAAGAGAGACAGCCGTGCCTAGATCATTTTACCGCCCTTTCAAACGTAGTGGTAAAACAGCCGAGTTCTTTTGCTTCGTATTTAGAAGATCTCTCGCATACCGCCTTTGTTGCAAGCCCTCCGGGCAATGGTCAGGATTGCCATCGCACGTGGGAAGCTCTTCTTATGGGATGTTACCCCATTGTCATGAGTTCAACCTTAAATCCTCTCTACGAAGATTTGCCTGTTGTTGTTGTTTCTGATTGGGATGAAGTGACTGAGGAGTTTTTGCAGCAAAAAAGAGAAGAATTTAAGGAAAGATCGTGGAACTACGAAAAGCTCTACGCTCCCTATTGGTTTCAAAAGGTATTTGTCATTCAGCAAAACACTAGAGAAAACCCGACGTTTATGGAGAAAGTACACGCCTGGTTTAGGAGATAGGGTAACTGATCATAAAGCCTGAGGTAGTCACCCCGAAACGGGGCCCCGCCCACCCCATTTTTACGAGCAGGAAAATTGTTTTTGATAGATGGTATTATTCAACAATGTGTACCAGCTCCGAATATTTTTTGAGTGCAGGGTCCGCAGTCAAAAATACAAGGGGCTCTGAAATTGCTTGAGCAATTAGGATTCGGTCAAATGGGTCCCGATGAATATCGGGAAGTTTTAAGGTTGTTGAGGCGTGCCTGCTTGTAACGGGAAGTTCTTGAAAGTGACTATCTTGGATTTCCTGAATTAAGGCATTGAGATCCAGGGAAATTTTCCCAAGGCGCATTTTTATGGCAATTTCCCATATTGATGCGCTGCTAATATAGATTTCGTCGGCATTTTTGATCTGATCTATTGAGGTTTTTGGTAATCTTTTGTCCCCCTTAACCCACCACAAAAAGATATGAGTATCTAAAAGAAGTCTCATAGAGACCCCTCGAAATCAGAAAGAATATTTTCGGGAAGAGGATCGTCAAAATCTTTCGCAATTTTGATTTTCCCCTTAAGAGCTCCAGGGCGTCGTTTTGGTTTTTTTTCAATCGAGGTGAGCTTTGCAACCGGTTTTCCGGCCATGGCAATGACAATCTCATTTCCTTTCATGACTGAATCAACCAACTTTGAAAAGTGGGTTTTAGCTTCGTGGATGTTCACAGTACGCATATACAACCTTCTAGTGGACTAAGCTTAGTTTAGTCTATATCTGGAATAATTGCAAGTCGTGCATAAAATATTTTCTCTAAACGCAAGAGCTTTAAGTAGATATGACGTTCGGTATACCACCGAGAGACACCGAGGCTTTGAAATGCGCAAAAGATACGCATTTCAAAGCCTCGGTGTCTCTCGGTGGTATACCCAAACAACCTCAAAAGCTGGTTTTTAAGCTGCGTGAAAGCTGCCGAATTTTCTCGATCGCAAGTGCCTTTGTATTTCTAATACTAAGGCACTTGCGATCGAGGAAATTCGGCGCTTTGACGCGCTTAAAAAACCAGCTTTTGAGGTTGTTTGGGTATAAATTTTTCTTGTTTTTTGTTATTTGCGTTTGGATTGATATCGATAGAAGAGCAAGAGGGGGCTAATGGTGAGAAGATTCCCTATGCAAATCATCGAAATATATCGAGAGGAGCTTCCAATATCGATATTGGTTGGAGGGAAGAAACTAATGATAATTGTTGTGGTGCAGCCGATAAATCCAAGGAGAGAGGTTCCCCATATCCCGATCGTTTTTCCGGGGATCTTGAACGCGCCGGGGCGGTTTGTGTACTGATAGTGGAGTTTGAGGCCTGCGCAAAACATTAAAATATACATGATCATATAGAGCTCTGTGCTCAGCGCGGTCAAAAACCAATAAAACGCGTTGACAGAAGGGACAAGGAGGAAAAGGAGGCAAAAAATAGTGACCAAAATGGCTTGGGCAAAAAGGATGTTGTAGGCAATGCCGGCTTTGTTTGTTTTGGCAAAAAAGGGAGGCAGAAAACCAAATTCCGCGGCGTGTAGAAGCCCTTTTGCGGGAGATATCAGCCAGTTGATCATCGTTCCAATAGCGCCTAAACCAATGCAAAGGGTGAGTATGAAAGATAGTTTTTCAAGACCAAACACTTTGAACATGCCCGTAAAGACCTGCATGACGCCGGACACGAGGCTAATTTCTTTTTCCGGCAAAACAAACGCGATAGAAAGAGATCCAAAGATCATCGAAAACAGGATAAAAAGCGCAGCAATAAAAACGGCCTTTGGAAAATTCTTTTGGGGGTTTTTGATGTCATTGACATGGACGCCTGCAAGCTCGATTCCTAAAAATGAGGCCATGATCGCAACCAAAGAAACCCAATTCGTCGCATTGGATAGGGAGGGGAAGAGATCGTCTTTGGTCAAAGAGATTTGTAAAGGCTCTCCTAGCAAAACCCAAGCAAATCCAAGGCCAATTAAAAATAGCATGGGAAGAACAGTTCCGATAAGCGCACATAGATTGTTTACAATTGCAGAAACGTGAAGCCCTTTTAGATTAATCAGCGTAAGTCCCCAGAAAATAATGAGGATAACAGACACTAGATACGTTTTATTTTCAACCAGTTCCGGGTTGATCAGGTAAGCCAAAGTTCCGGCGACAAAAGAGAGAAAAGACGGATACCAGACCATCGTATTGATCCACTGGAGCCAGATGGCTGCCATCGCAGATCGTTTTCCAAAAGCTTTTAAAATCCACTGATAGACTCCCCCTTTTTCCGGGAAAGCCGCAGAAAGCTCTGCTGCGACAAGCGATGTAGGGATGAGAAAGACCAGTGCCGAGAGGATAAAGAAAAAAATAAGGGAGCTTCCAAAGAGGGCGACAGCGGGCAGATTTCGGATGCTATCAATGGCAGCAATAATGAGAATGGAAAGGGAGAAAAAGGAAATTTTTTTAGACATCGTTTTACGTTAAAACCCAAGAAGCTTGACGAGTGAGAAAATCAATTTTTTCAAGCCTTACAAAAATCGTTTGGCCTGTGGCAAAAGTTTTGCCTGTCCTCTTTCCTTTAAATGACATGCGGGTTTGGTTGTATTCATAGTAATCGTTGCCGATTTCAGAGACGTGAAAAGTTCCTTCCAAATTAAACGCTTGGACCTCAAAGAAAAAGGCAAAGGGTTTTACTTTCGTGATGATCGCGGGATAGATCCTTTCTGCGTCTTCTTTATACAAAGTGTCTGCAAGGCGAAGTTTTTTCAGGAGCACGACAGAGCTTTCCGCTCGAAACGAGACCCGTTCTTTATCTGAGCAGGCGGTTGATATTTTCTGTAAATCGGCATCAATAGGCATCTCATTGAATAAAAGGCGCTGGATGATGAGATCTGTGTATCTGCGGATCGGGCTTGTGAAGTGGCAATAATGTTCGAGCGCAAGGCCGTAGTGACCGATATTTTCCGGAGAGTAGGCCGCAAGGCGCATGCTTCTAATGAACCCAACGGAAAGCTGGGGCAAGAGGGGGGAGTCTTTCGCTTCTTGAAACATTTTTTGGATGTCTCGATGCGTTGGGGTGGCGGGGAGAGTAAATCCAAAGGCTCTTGCAAAGGCGTAAAAATCTTGAAACGATTCGCTTGTCGGCTCTTCATGGATCCGGTAGATCAAAGTCTTCCCTTCCCGATTCAAATGCATCGCTACGAGCTCATTGGCTTTGAGCATAAACTCTTCGATCATCTGGTGGGTGATGTCATATTCGATCCTTTCAAGTCCTGTTGGAACGCCGTCTTTATCGATCTTGATGACGTTGTCCGGCATGGAGAAATCGATGCTGCCTCGCTCCATCCGTTTCTGCTTTAAAAGATAGCAAAGCTCGACCATCCGTTTGAGTAGTGGGGCGTGGACGCTTTTTTTCTTCTTTTCAATTACAGCGAGCGCTTCTTTATAGGTAAACCGTTTGGCGCTTTTAATGGCTGACCTGGCAATTTCCCATTTCAAAACGTTTCCATGGGAATCGAACTCTGCAAAGACCGACTGGGTGAGTCGAATCACTTTTGGTTTTAGGCTGCACAGTTCGTTTGAGAGCGCCTCAGGAAGCATAGGGACGCACTGCCCGGGAAAATACGTTGAGTTGCAACGAGTAAACGCTTCTGTATCGAGATGCATTCCCGGTTTTACATAATGGGCTACATCAGCGATGTGGACGCCTAGGTGGTAGTGCCCTTTTTCATCGCGAGTAAGCGTGATGGCATCATCATAGTCTTTTGCCGTATCAGGATCGATGGTGACGCATTCCCACTCAGTCAAATCTTTTCTGTCTTTGATGTCTTCGAGTTTAATTGTTTTGGAATAGCTTTTGGCTTCCGCGATCGCCTCTTTTGTAAAGCCATCGGGGAGATCAAACTCTTCAATCGCCGCTTTGATATCAATGGAAGGATCGGAAATATGGCCGATATGACGATCTAAAAGGGCCTCTACTTTTTCCCCCTTCCAATTTGTGACTTTGCAAATGATCCGGTCTCCTTCTTTGAGATCAGATTTTGAAGTGATGAGGATTTGTTTGTCTAACCCAAGCATCGGAGAGAAGGCGAGATATTTGCTTCCCGTGTTTCCAATGATGGTCCCGGCCAAATGGGTTTTGCTCCGTTTGAGGATGGCGACGACGATGCCTTCAGGTCCTTTTGCAGAGACAATTGGGTTGATTTCCACTTCGACGGTGTCCCCATCGACCGCATCGAGAACGGAGTGTTTGGGGATGAAAATATCGGGTCCTTCGGTATTTTTAACAAAACCAAACCCTTTTTTGTGATGGACGCTAATGATCCCGGTCACAAGATTTGCACTTTGCGGACGTGTATATTTTTCGTTTTGGAGCCTGAGCTTTTTTTGGATGACGAGGTCATCTAAAATTTCTTGAAATGTGTCGTTGTGGACGGGCGCAATGCTCAAGAGTTGGAGGAGTTCTTCGAATGTCGATGGGGAAAAGCGCTTCCCCTCTACGTATTGAAGTAGGGTATTGGTGAGATTGTTTCCGATTTTGGATCGGTTTAGGCTTTTCTTAGGCCCTCGTTTTTTTCTTTGATTCATCTCTCGCCATCATAGTGAAGATTGGGAATTCGCACAAGCCTTCATAATTTAAAGCGTATACCGCTCGTGATTGAAGAATCGGTGTTTGGACGGGATTGAAATCTGCCGATAAATCAATTAAAAAAAAGGGCATAGTATTGACTTAATACAATACCCTTTTTTTTAATTGATTATCAAAAAGCTTTGAACCCGTCCAAACGCCGATTCTTCAAGTTGTTTCGGTATAAAGTAGATTTTGCCGACGTGTTGCCATCTAAAGAATGGAGCACGCCGGCAGGGGGAAGGATTAGTACCCGTGGGAATTGCCGCAACCGCAGGCAGATTTCACGTTCGGGTTGGAGATTTTGAATCCGGCGCCATTGAGTCCATCGACGAAATCGATGACAGAGCCCATGAGCCTTTTTTCTGATTTCTTGTGGAAGTGGATTTGTATGCCTGACGATTCAATCATGAGGTCGTCGTCGGTTGCTTTTTCTGAAAAATCGAGGAAAAACTCAAATCCGCTGCATCCGGCTGCTTTTTCGCCAAATCTAAGGCCCCAGCCTGTTTTCCCTTCGTCTGCCAAAATTTCAAGAAATTTATGAGCAGCTTTTGGAGTAATGGTGATGGTGCTGAGGTCTTCTTTTTCAGCCAAAATTGTGTTTAAACGGCCAAGGAGTCCATCGATCTGTCCGTCGTTCATTCCATGGCTCATCATGCCCGCTTCAACAGTTTCCCAGGTGGAGGCAGAGCATCCAACGCAATGGAGACCGGCATTGGTCATTTCTTGGGCGAGTTTCTGGGCTTTGTGAGGAAAGAGCTTAAAAATGTCCTCAATGGTCATATCACGGTGAATTTGGTCGTTCATGGGGGGTTCCTTGTTAAAATTTTAACTTTACGCAGCCTGTTTTGATTTTGCACTGGCAGGCGAGTCTTTCTTTGTCTAGTTCGCCGAGGAAGTCGGCTTCGGCTTCGTTGAAGTCTGTTAGATTGTCCATCCCTTCAACAACTTCAACCACGCAGGTTCCGCAGACGCCCTCTGTACAGGCAAAGGGGACTCCCGCCTGTTCGCAAGCTTCAGTGATCGGGGATCCGTCGGGAAGGTCAAATTCTTCTTGGTTGTCTTCAAATATTAACTTTGCCATGGCGCGCTCATATATTGTTATTCTGCCCAATCCCATATTAGGCCCTTAAAGACTGTCTGCGATTGGGTGGCCAAGTTTATCGTTTTGAAGGAAAAAAGACAACGCCTCAAAAAAAATTATTCTGAGACGGCTTTTTCGCTCAAAAGTTCTTCGGCTGTTTCTTTCAATGTGGCGATCCCTTCGGGGAACCCGCAATTGATCAGAAGTGTATTAAGATAAGAGAGTTCCGTCTCTAAATGGTCGATTTTGCTTTCTAAAGACGCAATGGTATTATTATAATTATTTTTCATATATACCCTTGTTTTTATATTATTATTAACCTTATAACCGCAAGTATACACTGTTATTAATAAATCAACAATTGTTATATAAATTAGTATTTATTGGTTGTTATACCGAAACAGCTTGAAGAATCGGTTTTTGGCGGCGTCGGCTTTACCTCAAAATTCTGATTCTTCAAGCTGTTTCGGCATACTTCTGTATTGATTAAAATTGTTTTTATGTTTTTTATTGATAAACAATATTTTATTGTTTGTTTATATTAATTATATTGTTTTATAATATTAATAAAAGAATTAAAAAACTTAAAATATATAAATAATTAAAAAGGGGTAATAAATATGACGTCAGGTATTAATGGTACATTAAATTCAATAGCAGCCTCGTTAAGAGGGGTGGTAACAAAAATAAGTTCTTTGCTGAATCAGTTAATCGGTAAAGTTAAAAATTTTGCAAACGAACATTTTCACTATTTTTCTAGTTCAGTACCGAAAAATTCGGAAAATAATGACAGGAAATTTCCCACCGGAACTGAAGAAACTCAAGCAGAGGTATCTATACCCTTAGTTGTGCTTGCTTCAAATCCAGAAGCTGAAATAAGCGCAGAATCGGTGGATGGTCTAATCGTGGATGGTCTAATCACAGATGTGTATGTGAGCTGTGTGCGAGGAAGTCTCGATGCTATGTATCAGAACAGCCTGAAAAGAACTATTGAAGCTAGTCAGGAAGAGATAGAAGAGATCAAAAAATTGAATGATGAGCCGAAGGTTGTTGTGATTTCAGGCTCTGACAATTATCAACCTTTAAGTCCTCTTTTAATTACAGACAGACCTGGAGTTGAAATCGCTCAAAGTCGTTCTTTTTCTCCTCTTTTGGAGTATAGGAATCGTCAGGTGCAAATTTTGTTATCGCGACAAAATCAGCAACTAGCAACACAACGTTCAACATCAAATAGAGTGGAAGAGCTTGCAGATGAAGTTGTAACAACAGCTTCTCAATCTGGCCGAGTTGTCACAGCGCTTAAGTATGGCTTAGTTGCCGGTGTTCTTGGGACGATTGTTTACAAGATCGTCAAGGAAAACTCAGCACAAGTTGAAGTTCTGCTTAGACAAATTTTATCTCCGGAAAATTTGAAAACCGTTGTTGATTTTGTAAAAACGATGGATGGAAAAATGCTTGAGATATCGGAGACTTCTATGGCTGCAGGAATTGCTTCTTTGCAAAAATTGAAGCTTGGAACTAAAGAGTTAACGGCTTTGATGGCTCAGTATAAGCCTGCTGTAACGTCAGCTCTAAACAAGGTATTGGGTTCTGTGCCAACAGCTGCGCAAGTAGAAGGGTTTTCTGAGAGCATTGTTGCGGGTATTTTAAGTAAGGCTCCGGATATGTCCGGTATAAAATCGGCTCTAGCGAAGGCATTGGATTCTGTGCCAACAACAGCTCAAATGAATACGTTTTTTGAAGGATTGGGGAAGAATTTTCCAGTTCAAGTCATAAGTAATTTTACTTCAAAAGGTGTGGATTTGACTCCGGTTGTGTCTAGGTTAGCTAATTCAGCTAAGCCGTATGCGTCTTCTGCATCGGCGTCGGCCTCCGCTCTGTATCGTCAAGGACAAAGTGCAACTGGAGAGAACTTGATTCTTGCCGGTGCTGGAACAGTTTTAGCGACTTCGTTCCTGTTTAAAGCTGCAATGAATGCGGGCGTTGGTAGAGTTGACGCTAGCCTGTCAGGGATTGGCGGTCAGTCACAGCTTGGGAGACGTCCTGCTGAGACGGTGACTTCTGAGCCTGCGCAACCAACCTTATCGGTTGGGAGCGGTCCTAATAAGACTGATATGTTTAAGTAAACATAGTTTCTTACGCGATGTGCAAGTTTCCTGAAGAGGGAAATCGGACATCGCGTTTTTTTATGTCGAAAGTAATGAAGATAAGCCAATCAGGATGTCTCTAAGGACTTCTAAAGGCTTTTGTTCCGCGTTAAATCGAGCAATGATATTCTCGGGATAATGCTTTAGCAGTTTAAGCGTGTCTTTTTTATACACTTCTAGTCGCGTCCTTAGCACCTTTGTATCCAAGTCATCTGTTCTCTTTTCTATCAAAGCTCGCCTTTGAATCCGCCGAATCAGTCTTTCTGTATCTTCGACTTCAAGGACGATAATCCGCTCAATATGGACATATTTTTCAAGAAGCTTCGCTTGCTCAAGTGTTCGGGGGAGGCCGTCCAGAAGCAGCAGCTGCTCGTTTGGGAAGTACCGATTCGTAGCGATCAGGCCATGGACGAAATGGTGCCAAATCTGGATCGTGATCTCGTCGGGCAGCAAGAGCCCTTGGCTTGCATAGCTATGGTAGAGCTTGCCGGCCGGTGACTCAGGGGATAGCCCCCTAAAAATGTCCCCGGAGGACAGGTGGAAGTGGTTGCCGGCGCTGCTGAGGAACTTCCCCATCGTCCCTTTTCCGGCCCCCGGAGGGCCAAATAACAGGACGCTTCGAAAGGGCTCGGCGTGGTGGGGTATCAAGGCTTTTGTATCCATATCCTTGGTTATTAACATTTTTCTTTGATTTTTGACAAGAAAAAATTTAATAATTATAGATTAAAGCGATTTTTATATACTATTAATTGATTTATTGTGATATAATAAAGCTATAAAACTGAGATATTATATGATTAATTTATATTCCGATCGTTTGGAAGGGCCTCGTCGAGAGAGCGATCTCACTTATCCTTCGCATGTGAGCAAGATAGCCTTCCCCGCAAATGGGTTTCATCAAGGAGGAGAGCCGTCGTCGTCTCGAGGTTGCGATTTATTAACGACCTGTCAAGCATTGACTCCGCAAAAGACGGAAGAGACACAAGAAGAAAGCGAACGCATAGCGCAAAGACGTCCTTGTACAAGTTCAGAGGGATTGACAAGCGGAAGCGGGACTCCAATAACAAATGACTCTTTAAACACAGACTTGAAAGGCATTTTTGAGCGTACTGTTAAAGCAAGAAAAGAAGCGCTCTCTCTCGATTCCGTTATCAATCGCATGACCGCTAGATTCGAACTTTTTTGGACTCCTGTAAACGTTGCCTCTGCCGCTAGAAACGTGATTGGCGCTACAATTGTTCCTGGGACTGTAGCGTCGGCAGCTGTCTCTGCTTTCTGTGTCTTTGCCATTGTTGGGGGGATGATTCTGACCGTCAGCGGGGCTGTTGCAGCTGTTGTAAATACAGACTCTTTAGCCAAAGCCATTACGAATATAAGCCGAGAGAAGATCTTTATTTCCCTATTAAATATTCTGTTCGGCATCGCGGCTTTAGTGACGGGTGTTTGCTTTGCGGCTCAATGGATCGCCTCACAGGCTGGGCATGTACTTGCAGCTGCGGCTGCAGGCGCTGTCTTACCATGGGCGGTTATCGGTTTATATGGTACTTTAATCCTCTCTACAATTTATAAAATTGGTGTAGGCCTGAAGTTCCGATTGGAGTTGCAGGGGAAATTAGGCGATTCGAACAATCTTCTTGAGACCTTAAAATGGCTTCGTCAGAAAACAGAGTTATCTATAGAAGATCATGCAAAAGTAAATGGCGATGAGGCGAGCTTAATTAAAAAGTTACACACAAAGTGGGATGAATTTGCTCTTCGGACAGGGAAGGAAGTATTCGAAAGCGTAGACCAAAAAAAATTGGATTATCTCATCAAAAGATTGGAAAGCGGTGATAAATCCGTGGTCATTGATGCAAGAACCTTAACGGATGGTATATTGCAGAGCAATCAAAAGATGCTTAAATGGGCCGGGATTTCATTGGTAAGCTCTGTGATTGGTCTTGCGGGTATGTCTATTTGCTTGGTAAGCGCAGGGCATGTCACTTCCATTGTTTCTTCTACGTTCTTTGCTTTGGCAGCCATTATCTCTATCTTCACAGACTCTCCAGCTCTAAGAATGAAAGCTGAGCATGCATTTGTTTGGATAAAAGATAAAATGAGCGCGCTTTCCATTGAAAAAATCGCAAGAGCAACAGAAAAATTCTTCATGCAGGAGGATAGCCATCCAAAGAGAAACACGTTGTCTGATGATCTTGATAAGTTGTATGTCCTGATGCGGCAAGACAGCGAGGACAGTTGTTCGCAATGTTCGAAAGATGTAGAAGTGGGTTCACGTGCATCGGGGTCTTTCTGAAGTGAGGAGGGTTGTTCGCAATCATTGAACGTGGTAGAAGGGGATTCATGTGCATTGACGACTTCCTCAACTACCTCAAGTCCGAGCGTGGGCTCTCTTCAAATACAATCGAAGCATACGGGCGAGACCTTGTCGCTTTCTCAAGTTTCATAAAGCATCGCAACTGGGCTCTTGTTCAGTCAGAAGACATCCTTTCATTCTTAAGTCATTTACAGACTAAAAAATATGCCACATCATCCGTTTGCCGGACGCTCGTGGCTTTAAAAGTCTTCTTTCGCTTTCTCAAGCGTGAAAAGGTCATTTCTGTTGATTTAGGTTGCTATTTCGAGACCCCAAAAATTTGGCAGCTTGTTCCTGAAGTGCTGCAAATTGAAGAGGTCGATGCTCTTTTGGCTGAGCCGAAAGGCGATGATCGGATCAGCGCTCGCGATAAAGCCATATTAGAGCTTTTATATGCGACCGGAATGCGCGTATCTGAACTCTGCGGGCTTTGTCTCAATGATTTAAGCGACACCTTCGTCAAAGTGCGCGGCAAAGGAAAAAAAGAACGGCTGATCCCTGTGGGCAAGCAGGCAATTAAAGCAGTCGACCATTACCTCGTGAACTACCGAGGCGAGGTAAGGGAGGAAAACGGCCCTTTATTTGTTTCGTCCACAGGGAAAAGGATCAATCGCATGACGGTCTGGGAGCGGGTTAAGTTCTATGGAAAGAAGGCAGGGATTCAAAAAACCATCTCCCCACATACTCTGAGGCACTCATTTGCCACTCATTTGCTCGAGAGGGGGGCTGATTTGCGTCTCATCCAAGACATGCTCGGTCACGAGGATATAGGCACCACAGACCGGTATACCCATGTCACGGGGGGGCGTTTACGCGCTGCCTTCAAAGCGTTTCACCCAAGACCCTGAAAAGGATAATTCACGCCGTGTGCGACTTTTTTTGAAGGTCTCGACAGAATTAACGATGGAAACGATGATCACAAGTTCTATGCAACGACTTTATACCGTTACCCTCTGTACCGGACAAAAAAAATAATAACAGGATCCGCACGAGACGTGCGGGCAGGATCGGCGAGACGCCGGCAGGAAAAGAAAATATATCTTGCTTATCCTGCCGGCGTCTCGCCGATCCTGCCTGCACGTCTCGTGCGGATCCTGTTATTATTTTTTTTGTCCGGTAGAGAGACCGTTACCTTGCAAATTGAAAGTGGCAGTTTTAATTTGCAAGGTGTGATACGTAAGAATTTGATTGTTAGTTGTTTAGAAAAGACAAATTTAAAGGGTTTCGCGGATCGCTTTTAAAATGCGCTCTTTGCCCGGGAGGGTTTCCCTCTCCAGCCCCTTGGCGTAGGGGAGGGGGGTCTCCCTTGAGCAGACCCTGCCTAGCGGGGCGTCGAGGTCGTCAAAGCAGTGCTGCTGGATTTGGAAGCCGATTTCTGCCGATATTCCGGCAAAGATGTGTCCTTCTTCAACCAGCACGCATCTATGCGTTTTTCTGACCGAAGAAGCAATCGTAGCGATATCTAGTGGCTTGATCGTTCGGATGTCGATGATTTCGACAGAGACCCCCTCTCTTGCAAGTTCCTCTGCCGCTTCTTTGCAAAATTTGAGCATGCGGGAGTAGGAAACAAGAGTTACGTGTTTCCCTTCTCTAACGACTTTGGCAACTCCAATGGGGACGAGATACTCATCGGTCGGGATCTCCATTTTGTCGCCGTAGATCATCTCATTTTCCAAAAAGAGGACGGGGCTGTTTTCTCGGAGGGCTGATTTCAAAAGTCCTTTGGCATCATAGGCGTTGCTGCAGGAGATAATGATAAATCCGGGGAGGTTGCCGTAAATGGCCTCCACGTTGTGGGAGTGTTGGCAGGAGACTTGGGCTGCGGCGCCATTCGGCCCTCGAAATACGATCGGCACGCTAAATCTGCCTCCGGACATGTAGTGGGCTTTCGCGGCGTTCGAGACGAGTTGGTCAAAGGCGACAAAGGAAAAATTCCAGCTCATGAATTCAACAATCGGACGAAGGCCTGTTTGCGCAGCGCCGATGGCAACCCCTGCAAAGCCGTTTTCCGCAATCGGCGTATCAATAATTCTCTCCGGGCCCCATTTGGCCAAAAGCCCTTTTGTCACTTTATAGGCGCCATTGTATTCTGCCACCTCTTCTCCCATGACGAATATACGGGAGTCTCGTGTCATTTCCTCGTCGATGGCCTGGCGGAGCGCTTCGCGGATTTCAACGATTTGCGTTTTCATAATTTTTCCTTCGGTGCAAAGACGCCCTCTTCTAAAACAATCGGATCGGGATCCGGGCTATTTTCCGCAAATTCCATCGCCGCAATGGCCATGTCTCTTGCCTCTTTATCCATCTCTTTAAATTGCTCTTCGGTCAGCCACTTCTTCTCTATGCAGAGGTGTTTGAGATAAAGGATGGGGTCTTTTTCCATCGTCTTTTGCAGTTCTTCTTTGGTTCGATAAAGTCCAGGATCTGAGATAGAGTGTCCTCGGAATCTCTCGCAGAGAGCTTCGATGAGAACCGGGCGCGATGTTTTGATTGCCTCTTCGGTAGCACTCTTAAATCCCGCATAACAGCTTAAATAATCCATCCCATCTAATGTGTAGGATTTGATCCCGTAGGCCTTCGCTAAATTTTCAGCAATGGGTTGCATGCAGACAGCGCGATGGACAGCCGTTCCCATCCCCCACTGATTATTTTCAATGACATAGACGCAGGGGAGGTTCCATAGCGCTGCTAAGTTAAGAGATTCGTGGACGGCTCCTTGAACAACCGCGCCCTCACCCATAAAGCAAAAGGAGACGAGATCTTTTTGCTTTAGATATTTAATGGAAAAGGCAGCGCCCGTTGCAATCGGCACGTGGCCTCCGACAATCGCAAGACCGCCTAAAAGATGATCCGCGTACAGGTGCATCGACCCGCCTCTTCCCATCGCATTGCCTGTCGTTTTCCCGTAGAGCTCTGCCATGATTTCATTTGGCGTAGCTCCCAGAAGATAGGCGAGAGCGTGACATCTGTATGTTGTTGTAAACCAGTGCTTAGATCCACAAGCTGCAAGACAGCCGGTCTGGATCGCTTCTTGCCCTGCGTAAGAGTGATAAAATCCTCCGACCTTCCCTTGCTGGTAGGCGGCTTCGCCTCGGGTTTCGAGATTGCGGATGATGACCATTTGCTTGAGGGCGTGGAGGAGTCCTTCTCGACCTATAGAGCTAAGGACTTTTTCCTTGTCAAAGGGGAAAAAGTGGTACGGCTGGTTTGTCATAAGTGCAACACCCTTGTGTTTTGAGGTTATCCCAAAAAAAACGACTTGTCAAGGCAAATTTTTAGCCTCCACCCATCATGGGTAGGCCCGATCCATGGTTCGGAACAATGTGGGGGTTGTTCGTGACAGGAACTGTTCTAAGATCGTCATCGTCGCTATGGGTTTGAAAACAACCCGTAAGTCCTAAAAGAGAAAGAGTAACCAAGCCTAAATATATTGCTCTACGCATTTTATCGTCTCCGGATGGATAGGATCATATCCCAAAGCGTAAAAAAATTGAAGATCTTGTTTTATACCGGTCGTGATTGAAGAATCGGCTTTTATACCAAACGCTGATTGTTCAATCATGAGCGGTATATATTTTGGCTGCTCGTGAAGGGTCGGGGCTTGGAGTTTGCAATCTGAGTGTATCGAGGAAGGTTCCTTCAGGCTTATAGTTTGGAAGAATACGAGGGTTGTTTGTCGTTGGAATTGCGCAGATCTCGTCCTCATCGGTACGAGTTTGAAAACAGCTCGTAAGTCCTAAAAGAATAAGAAAAGTCAAACATTTATTTATTGCTCTATGCATGATATGGTCTCCTGAGGGGGTAGGATAGTATCCTAAAACGTAAAAAAATTGAAGAAAAAGTCCAGATCATGTCTTATTGATATCGAATTTTATGGCAAAGAGATTTATTTACTACGACACAGAGACGACAGGCATCAAGCCGGGTAAGGATCGGGTGGTCGAAATTGCAGCGTTTGATCCTGTGCAGGATCGGAAGTTTTGCACTTTCACAAATCCGGAATGTCCCATTCCCGCAGAAGCTACTGCAATTACACATATCACCGACGACATGGTGAAAGATGCCCCTTTGATCAAAGAGGCTTTGGAGTTGTTTGTCGAATTTTGTGCGGGAGACACTGTTTTGGTCGCGCATAATAACGACGCTTTTGATAAACTTTTTTTGGAAGGAGAGTTTCAAAGAGCAGGACTTCCGATGCCGTCTTGGATTTTTGTTGATTCCTTGAAGTGGGCACGTAAGTATCGGCCGGACCTTCCTCGCCATAGTTTACAATCCTTGCGCGAAGTGTATGGAATTGGGGCAAATCAGGCGCATAGAGCTTTAGATGATGTGATTGTTTTAGAGCGTATTTTTAGCTCGATGATTGGAGATTTGTCTTGTGAGACGGTTTTAGAGCTTATGAGTCAAACCGTGCCCATTGTCCGGATGCCGTTTGGGAAATATGCAGGAAAATTGATTGCAGAGGTTCCTAAGGATTATGTTCTCTGGCTTGCGAAGAGCGGCGCGTTTGATAAGAAAGAAAACGCTCCTTTGAAAGAGATCCTTGAGAAAACTCACAATCTTACAGGTGTATCGTGACAAAACCGCAAAATATCGCAATTATCGGATGTGGATATATTGGCGTTGAAGCCGCTGAAAACTGGACGAAAAAAGGCGATCATGTAACTGCTACAACAAGAACCCCGGAAAGGCTAAATGAGCTATCGAAAGTTGCTCAAAAAAGCGTTATTTTAAAAGGGAATGATGAGGATGAATTTGTCCCACTCATTGCGCATAATGAAACGATTTTAGTCACAACGGCAGCAGATAGCCTTGAGCATTATGAAAGCGCCTATCTTCATACAGCGCAAATTTTTCGGCGTCTTGCTTTGGAAATGGATCTTCCTCGCGATTTGATCTATACAAGCAGCACATCTGTTTATGGCGACCATCATGGGCTTTGGGTGGATGAGACGAGCGATCTTTTGGGCAAAGAGGAACAGACAAAAATTTTGATTGAAGCGGAAAAAACGTATGCCAGTTTAGAAGAGCTTGGGTGGAACGTCTGCATCCTCAGGCTTGCTGAAATCTACGGCCCGGGCAGAGAGATTTCTAAAAAAGTATCTTCTTTTGCAAATCGCCCCTTAGCAGGGACCGGGGATCAGTTTACCAATATGATCCATAAATCGGATTGTGCGGCAGCGATCAACTACGCCCTAAAACATCATTTGACCGGGGTATATAATCTCGCTGACGATGATCATTCGACGAGAAAAGAATTGTATACGGAAGTTGCTAAAAAATTTCATTTGCCCCCGTTAAAGTGGGACCCTTCTTTGGCAAGCCTCCGTGGAGGAAGTAAGCGGATTTCAAATCATAAAATCAAAAAGGCAGGCTATAGATTTATGTATCCTCGCAGAGTGCTTGATTAGACCTCTTGCGTAACCTAGGGTTCGTCAATTTTTGGGATTATTTTGGCTGATTTTCCGTTTTTTTTCCGGGGGTAATACCAAACGCAGCAAATAAATTCATATTTAAGCTGCGTGAAAGCTGTCGATAAATCGAAGATCGTAAGTGGCATTGTATGACTTCATACTATGCCACTTACGATCTTCGATTTTCGACGCTTTGACGCGCTTAAATATGAATTTATTTGCTGCGATTGGTATAATATCAACATTCGTATATGAACCCCCAGAAAAAAAACGGAAAATCAGCTCAAAAGAACCCAAAAATTGACAGAA
>CAZQNB010000013.1:0-11728 GCA_964594545.1 uncultured bacterium
TTGAGAAAACCGTATCGCTCCATGGCTTGTTTCATATACTGGGACGAGGAGGGGCGGTAATGGCTTCTGGGGCCATCGACAGGAGAGATGATCTCCTGATGGAATCGGATCACGGCATTGGCAATTTGAATGGGGATGGAATTGTTTATTTTGGCTAGAGGCTTCTTCTTTTCAAGGCCTGCATCTTTGCCCCAGGGCTCGTTAAATCCTACGCCTGAAAACAAAAGCAGGGGAAAGATGATAAAAATATATTTAAAATTCATACTTCATCATGAGCGTTGGAAAGAGGTTATGCTGATTTAAAACAGCCGCCGCTTTTTTTTCATAGAGGCGCTCGTTATAGTATTTTGCCTCTTCGCCGGCCCCGTAGATCCCGCCAAAATACCATCCCGACTCAAACCCTGTTGTAATAATCCCTGCGGCCACATGGTTGTGGCGGAAGAATTGTACGGCAGCCGTGATGAAAAGGCCGTTGAGGACAAAGGCGGTAAAAGCGGATTTCTTCTGCCCGATGTAAAGGTACCCTGCGCCCGGGATGAGGGCGTTGAGGAATTGGGCTGTGGCGACTGATTTTTTTTGTGTGTTGTAGTAGCAAAGCAAATCATCTAGATAGGAAGAGTTTTGAAATCCTTCAGCAAAGCATTTGACAACATCGAGGTTCCCTTCCCGAATCGCTCTGGAGAGTTGGATTTTTTCAGCCGTATCGGGATACGATTTTTCTAACAGATCATAGATTCTGGCCTGCTTATCCGGATCATCCATCTCTCGATAGCATTCATAGAGGACAAGGAGAAGATCGTGGTAGGCCGGAAACGTTTTATCCACGCAGGCTAAATCGCTTTTTTCAAATGCGTCAACTGCCTCATCGTATCGATTGCCCAAAAAATAGCAGAGGAGAATGTCGTATTGAATCTCTAGTTTTCGGGACTGTTCTCCGGAGGGGAGTAAAATTTCGGCCCGTTTGAATGTGGAAACGGCCCGATAGAGATCGAGCTCTTTTGCAAAGTGGATGGCGATGATGTATTCTTTGCCCCAATCAGAGCCCCTTTCTGCGCAATCAAGAGTCGGAAATGCGCTGCAAAGTTTGGCAAAGTGTTGATCTTGTATTTGGCAATTGATACGAGGTTCAATCTTATCTGTAACGCGGTAACAGGAACTAAAGCATAAGATCAGGAGAAGAAGAAGCCTGTTCATAATCAATCATCATCGATAGATTTAATCAGCTCCATCCCTTCATCAAATTGATGAATGAGGAACGGTGTTCCTTGCTGGTCGCGGAAGGCGTCTTCTTGATCTTCGGTGACTCTACGTAAATCTTCAACAGAATTAATGATGTGCGGCCGTAAAAAGATCACAATGTTTTGGCTGTTGCTCGTATTGTTATCTTTTGAGAAAGCAGCGCCAATCAAGGGGAGCCCCCCAAGGCAAGGAATGCCTGAGGTCGATTTTACATTCGAGTTATTCACAAATCCGCTGAGGATGAGGAAGTTTTTGTCCGGCACGTGAACTGTGGTCTGCATCGTCGTTTTGCTCGTAATGATCCCGTTTGCAGACGGAGTGCTAAGATTGAGCTGGTTTCCTCTGAGATCTGTCAGCGTTTGGGAACGGTCTAGGTTGATATCGAGTGTGACGATATCGGAGTTCCCAAGGACAGGCGTAATTGTTAAATTAAGGCCGACATCCCGATATTCAATATTTGATGTTTGTACTGTATTTTGACCGCTTGTATTGACAAAGGAGCCCACAAAAGGAACGTTGCTTCCAACGAAAATTGTTGAGGTTCTTCCATCTTGGGTGATGATTTTTGGCGTTAAAATGACCGACGTTTCATCATCTGTTTGCAATGCGGATAAAAGAGATCCAAGACTTAAAAATGTCTGGCCGTTATGTTTAATGACCTGGCCGATAATCCCGAGATCAAATCCGCAGTTAAATGGAATGAATTGCGTGATGTTCGGCATCGGAACGGTGGGCTGAAAATTATTTAATTCTTGCATCGCAGCAGGAACTGTGCAGGGTGCTCCTGTGGGAGAGGGGCCAATGTTATTGATGCTGCCTTGGAATTTATTGCGGTATTTGTATTTGCCGCCCCATTCTAGGCCAAATTCTAGGGCGTTGAGGAGGTTGGTTTCGATGACAAGCATTTCGATGAATACTTGTTTTAAGGGGAGATCAAGGCTCTTAATTAAATCCCGAAGACGATTTAACGTCTCCGGATCTCCGGAGCAAAGGAGCGAGTTGGTGATCTGGATCCACTGGATCGAATTGATCGCATTCAATAGGCCGATATTGATGGAGGCGCCTGTTGAGATCAAGTCTTTCGCGATTTGTCTCAAAGCGGACTGGATTTCGTCCCCTTTGTGGTATTGAAGCTTATAGACGAGGAAGTTTGTATTGTCGACTCCTTGAATTGAAGATTCGCCTACGCTGGAAGGGCTGCCGCTGGGAAGATTTCCGGGAATGTCAAAAGAGGTGATGAGTTGCTTGATCTGATCGAGCGCTTTGGGACTTCCTGTAAAAATCAACGTTTGTGTTTGATCTACCCAGCGCATTGAGTGGATCGCGTTGAATAGTTCCGGATCAGAAAGGCCGCTGAGTTTTAAATTATCTGCAAAGTCGTGGGTGATGGCTTCGAGATCAGGACCCGTTAAAGAGACAGGTTTGTAGGCAAAGAAATTCGTGGCCGGCATTACGCAATCTTCAGAGACCGCTTTTGGATTACATGCATCTAAAACATCAAATTGGGCGGCAAACGCTTCCACTCTTTCAAGAGCTTTCTCGGAACCGGTGAAGAGGATGGAGTGTGTCTCTCGGATATATTTAGCGCTTTGTAAAGCAGCGATAAATTCCTTATCCGAGGCCCCTGATTTTTTCAAATCCATACTCAATGTTTTCAGCGAGGCGATGACTTGGCTGCCGCTCCCATTTTTCAACTTATAGAGAAGAAATGAGGTTTTTCCCACATGCTGGATCGGTGCATGGGATTGGGTAGGGGTATCGACATCCTTGATGAGAACTTGGAGTTTTTGCAAAGCTTCCGGAGTCCCTGTGAAAAGAAGAGAATTTGTCGCATCGATATATTTAATTGAATCGATCGCCGCGAGAAGATTTGGATCTGCGAGATCTGCCTTTTTGAGGTTGATGGCCACTTCGCGCAGCGATTTTTCTACCTGAGAGGCTGTTGTGTTTACAGGCTTATACATGAGAAAATTGCTTTGCGCCGATTTTGACATGGCTCTTGGGTAGTCGTAATCGGTTAAAAGCTGCTTTACCTCTTCAATCGAATGGGGATCTCCCGTGATGAGAAACGAATTTGTCTCCTTCACATGCCGGATATTTTCAATGGCTTGGATGAGTTTTGAGTCTTTAACGCCCGAGGCCTTGAAACTTTTGACAAGGTTTTCAAGGTCTTCTTCAATCACATCGGCAGAAGTGTGCTGCAATTTGTAGATATAGTAGTTTTGCTTTCCGCTTGTTTGGCTCGTGGAGTGAACGCCATCTTCTGTCGTCTGTTTTTTTGAAGGGATGTCTATGGCGGTGAGGAATTCTTTGACTTTCGCAATAGATTGCATGGATCCGATAAACATCAAGGCATTGGTTTGCGGGATGAATTTCCCGGACTTGATTGTTTCTTCTAAATCGCCTTCCGGAATTCCTGCTTTTGCAATATTTTCCCCAATCATTTCAAGCGCTGTTAAAACTTCTCCGCCTGATTTGTGTTCGGCGTTGAAGATAAGGATGTTTTCCGAGGAGAGCTTTTTATGCGTCAGCATCCCTTCTCTTGGAGGAGAATCGATGGTCTGCAATATGGAGATCGTCCGTTCGACAAGTTCCGGCGTCGACACAATGAAAATGGATCCCGCAAGAGGCTGAGGAACTAAGATAAATGGATTGCCCTGAGTGATCGGCGTCATGATCTGATTTGCCGTTTCAATCAGAAATTCAAGTTTGTTATTGACCGCTTCATAGCTTTTGATATCGAGAGGCGTGTGGGGAGAATCGAGGATTTCGATCAAGCTTGCGACTTTGTCAACGTTTGCTGTGACATCGGTGATGATGAGCTGGCGCGTTTCCGGCGAAATTTCAAGGAGCGCTTCAGCGGAGATCATGGGGCGGATGATGGCGGCAAGAGAGTCCGGTTTGGCATTCATCACTCTAAATACCCGAGTGACAATCGGGGCCTTTCCCGCTCCATTTTTTCCGGTGACAAGAGTGGCTAGTTGTTTTACTTCAGCTGATCTGTGGATGACTAAATTGTTGTCCTGCTCAAGGAGCATCATTCCATGGATGCGAAGCACTTGGATCAATGTCGCCATCACATTTTCCGGCGTGATGGGAGCGTCAGAAATAACAGATACAGAAAAGTTAAGTTCGTTTGTATTATAGATAAAGTTGGTATTGCAAATCTTACTTGCGAAACGAATATATTCAATGATCGAAACAGTGTTGTAATTAATCGTGTAGCCGTTTTCATCCATTTTTTGGACAAGATCTTCTCTAGATTCGTCAGGATAGACGGGGAGGGCGCTTAAGGAAAGTAAGAGAAGAAGAAAAGAGACGCGTCGCATGTAGTTCATATCACCGTTGAGTTGTACACCCTCAAAACGGGTGTACACGTAGGCCTACATTGAATCGTAAAGTACCGGGCAATATTAATGCAATCATCGCCTGAGAGAAAAGCGAAAAAGGCACAAAAACAATCTCTCTTTATAGGGTGATTGGATGATAAATAACTTGAAAAGAAAAGCAGGATGGACATGATACGCGCGAAGGGCCGCGCTACAGGTTGGGGAAGCCCCGAACCCCATTAAAACTGGGGTTTGGCGCTTCCCCAACCTGACTATCCTGCTATCTTGTTATTTTTTCTCTATGCGAATGCAATACCAAGAATTTTATCATGCAATCGCCCAGTCTCTCTTTGCGTGTTCGCGTTTTAAATTTTAGGCGTTATTCATGTTTGAATGGACTTTGCTGCGCAGAAGATTAATATAGGCATCGGTCCATTCAATTAAATGGTCTGCGTGAATTCTGTTTGAATTGGGTCCGTTGTTTGTAATTGAATTAATTATGTCTATAAGTTCTGGTCTTAATGTTTCTTGAAGATATTCCCATGAACTTATGAGGTAACGTGTTTGTATGTTATTTAGTTTTCCACTTGTTTTTTTATGTTTCTTGAGGATTGTCAATAGTTCAATGATGGCGTCAAAATTAGCTTGAGCTTTCTCTAATCTTTCTTCTGGGCTCTCCCGTGAGCTTGGTCTTGGGCTTTCTAGTGGACTTACTGGCGGGCTTAATGGCCCACTGAGTACTGGACTTAATCGTGAGCTTGCCTCTGGGCTTAATTGCAGGCTAACTACTAGGCTTTCCTCCGGACTTAATTCTGGTGTCGGTTGTGGGTTTAGGTAATTTAGCGCAGATAAAATAGGTGTTGCAACTGCCGTGGTAAGGATGACAAGGGGTGAGATGGCAGTTAATATATGCCTTAAGCGAATTTCTGGTAATGATACTGGGTGAAGTGTGTTGAGAATATTCATTATTAATTCCTGTATGTAATTATTTAATATTATAATTATACAGGAGGTAATAAATATAAGCAAGTAAAGGTGAGGGTCTTTTCTTGCTTGTATAAGTGCTTGATATTGAGCTGGTTGTGTTAAATCTCGAGGATTTTAAGGCCTAGGGCTTCTCCGAGATAGATGAGTTCCGCAACCCCAATTTTTTGCCCGTTTGCGATCAAGGAGACCCTTTTATCTGCAAGTGGGGGGAGCTCTAAAAGGCTTCCGGGGGAGAGGTTCATAAGCTCATCGAGGGTGATTTTTAGTCTCGCCATTTCGATGCTGATTTGGAGAGGGATGTCTTTAATTGGGGTCACTTCTTCTTCTGCAGAATCTAGTTTGTGAGAGAGGGTGTTTTGATGTTCTTCCATAGGTTCCTCGGGGGTGAGAGCAAAGTCGATCAGCTTAATTTCTTGTGGGTGAATGTGTACTTGAAAGAGGGGCGTTTGATTGAACATCAACACTCCTCTTTCATCTGTGGAGATGATGTCGGGGAGGAGAAAATCTCCCATTTTTATTTTTTTCCATTCTTTAGAAAGGAGTTGAACAGATCCGATTTTAATTCCCACTGTCAAAGGAAGGTGCCTGGAAAGATGAGTGGGAACGTATTGGGGAGGAAAAGCAGAAAAATGTTGGACCCAGTTTTTGCGAAACGTCTCCGGAATAAAGAGTCTTCCCCAGATTGTTATTTCATGAAATGTGATTTCAATATCTATGCAGACCGCATTTTCATCGGGGAGGATTTGATCCTCGCTTAATTGCAAAGAGAGCTGCTCTACCGGGGCGAGCGTTTGTAAAATGCTTAAAACTTCTAGCGTTAGAAAACGATAATAACCTTCTTGCAAGAGGGGCGATGTAAACGCCTTTTTGGGAGGCTTTTCCAAGAGCATGTGGGCGGTGAGTTTGTCTAGATCGGTTTTTGCAAGCGTCCAAAAAATAGGGGAGTCGATAGGAGATAAAACAAAGGAAGTCGTGATGAGTTTTCCTTTAAGTCCCTCTTTGATCTCCGATTTTTCTTTCCATTGCTGGGCTTTTAGACGAAGGGAAAGATCGGGGATTGCGAAGGCTTCTTGAAGCTTATGCGAGAGAATTTCTAAATTCAAGGCAGGCGCGCTTCCAAATAGGGGGATGGTATTGAGTTCTTGAATTTGAGGTGAGATTTTTGCAAATAAGTTATGTTGGTTCACCGTTTTCCCCTTTCTTGTGACATGTCGCCGCCGCCACTTTCTCTTCTTCCTTCTCCAGACTCTTTTCTCCTAAAAACGGGCCTTTCAACGGAATACTCGGCAGATATTCTTCCGATCCGAAACCCAAAATTCCCATTTTGAAATGCAGCATAAAGATTAGAAATATTTTCATTAAATGATTTTACAGCCTCATTTGTTCCCGTGAGGCGGATATTTAGAGAATCGGGAGCTGTCGCATATTTTTCAATAGATATTGTGGATCCAAAAAATTTCGAGTTTGCAAATGCAGGGGAACTGAGCACAATTTCCGTTTTGGAAATGCCGGGAGGCGCTGTCATTACATAAATTGTCCCAACCATTTGAAAAAAGAGGGGAATCGTTTCTGAACTTAAGTAGGGAGAGGCTTGTGTTGTGGCAGCTTCGGCGATCGGTATAATGGAAGAGGGAAGTTGTTCCGAGGGAAGAGAGTCGAGTTGAATGGGCGTTACTTTCTGTCCCCCTTTTTCTTCTTCATCATCTCGAACCATTGATTTTTTGTGAGAAGGGATGTTCTCGTTATTTAAGGTTTTCTTTTTTTCTTTTTTTATTTCGTCTGAGTCTTGTTTTTTTTTCTCATTCACCCGCTCGGATATAGCAGACTTAGACGTTTCTTTAGCCTTATCTGCGTGTTTCCCTAAAGGTTTCCCTGGAGGTCCATACAGAGAGTCTTCTTTTTTCTTGGAAGGATGGGGATTTTTTTTAGCCCCGCCCGTTTTCATTTCTTTGAAATGCGGACTTTGTGGGGAGTCATCTACGGGTGGGCCAGCCTGTTTCCAAAATTCATGGCTTTGCGGAAGCGGGGGGTTTTCGTCATCCAAAGATTCAGGGGCGATGTTTACATTTGGCTGTGGAGAATAGGTAGGGCTTGGAACGGCATCATCCTCAAAATCTTTAAGAGGACTCGACCTGTCGATGAAAACCGTTTCTTCGTCTTTATAAAATCCTGTTTCAAGAGGACTTGGAATGCGTGGTTTTTGAGGTTCTTCCTCATCGCTCATGAATTTTTGGAATTTTTTTCGGGTGTGTTCGTTTTCTATTTCGTCAACTGCCTTGACTTTCTCTACCTTTTCCACTTTGCGGTGCTGTTCTTGTGTGCGCGTATGGGGATCTTTACTGGGATCTGTGGGGCTTGGGCCTCCAATTCGATTTGATGCCATTTAAGATTCTTCCTTAGGGTTAATGCTTTTATCTCGCACTTCTTTCTCGCGCTTCAATCGATGGTAACCTGCGGATCCTTGCTCATCATGTTCCGCTTCTTCTTTTCTTTCAAGTAAGTGGCGCGCCTCTTTTTCCCATTCTTTCTTATGGATTTCTAATTTTTCCAGATCTTTCTTTTTTTGAAATAAATCATCTGTGGCAAGATCTACCTGCGCTTGGGCTGTATCGACTGCTTTTTGTTGCGTGTCGACCGCTTTTTTTTTCACTTTAAGATCTTCATCCACAACTTTTAAATAGGTTTTCATCTGCTGGATTTTGTCTGTGGATGTGCCTGCATCTAAAGATTCTCTCAGCTGGTCTAATTTCGTTTTTTTATGCTTTGCGGCCGCATCGAATACTTGCGTTAGATCGAAAAGTTTTTCGTAGGCTTTTTCCAAAATCTCTTTTTTTGCTTCGAGCGTCTTGACCGCTTGATCAAAACGATTCTTTTTGATCAGCATGACCTGTTCTAGAGGGTATTTAGGTTCGCTTGTCATGAAAATAACTTTTCGGGAGTTTCAGGGCCTTACTGTGATTTTATCATAAAAATCGAAGTTTTTATAGATAAAAGTGAAGGCGTTGCGATAAAAACAGGGCGATTGCATTCGCATAGAGAAAAAAATAACAGGATAGCAGGATAGGCAGGTTGGGGAAGCCCCAAACCCCCGCAAAAAAAGTCAATTTTCAAGAGAGGGGGTTCGGGACTTCCCCGACCTGTAGCGCGGCCCTTCGCGCGTATCATGTCCATCCTGCTTTTCTTTTCAAGGAGTTTTAATGCAATCATCCTGGGGATGAAAATGAAAAACCCCGTGTTATTAACGGGGTAAAGATGTTTGGATTATAGTCGTTTAATTTTAGATTTCAAAGAAGTCTTCTGTTTTTTTGAGGATGGGTGTTTTCGTGATATTTAAAAATTTCCGAATGGCTTTATTGATTCTGTGTAAAGACGTAAACAAACTCTCTGTGGTCTTCGATTCCGGAGGAGGAAGGAAATGAGGATTTGTCCTTTCTGTGCGTGGTTTTGTATGTGTTTTTGAGGTTGGCGTCACAGTGGGCGCGGATGTTTTAAATAATCCTCGTATTGCATTGATAATCTTGCTAAATAGCGTGGTTGTTGTCTTTGATTTGAAAAATTCATACGTCTCAAATGAGGCGGGATTGCTTGGAGGTGCGTCCGTGTTAAATAGGTCTGGAATGGGGCTTGTCATATAAAATCCTTTTTATGCTTGTTTTATATGATAATTATAACAATTATAATATTTAATAGTCAATATAAAAATAATTTTAATTAAAGAGGGACTTTAATTGCTTTAGGGTGTCTTCAAAGGAAGGTTTTTCGTCGACCTGTTGCTTGAGGAACCTGTGGACTTTATCGATGTGTTTAAGGGCAAAATCGGCGTTTTTATCAGACCCTGCTTTATACTCTCCGATGCGGATAAGGAGCTCGTTTTTCTTGTAATTGGCGAGCACTTCTCGAAGGGTGCTAATGAGCTGTACATGGGCCTTATCTGTGATGTTTGTGAGGATACGGCTGACTGAGGCGAGGACGTCGATCGCCGGGTAATGGTGCTGCCTTGCCAGGTCTGATGATAGAACGATGTGGCCGTCCAGGATAGAGCGCACCTCGTCTGCCACGGGTTCATTGAGATCGTCGCCGGCTACTAAAACCGTATAAAAGGCGGTAATTGACCCTTTGTCCGAGTTCCCTGACCTTTCAAGCAGGCGGGGGAGAGTCGCAAATACGGAAGGGGTATAGCCTGCTCTTGCGGGAGGCTCTCCCGCGGCAAGGCCAATTTCTCTAAGCGCTCTGGCATAACGGGTTACGGAATCCATCATCAGGATCACCGATTTGCCCTGATCGCGGAAATATTCGGCAATCGAGGTGCCGACATAAGCGGCATTTAGGCGCATTTGGGCGGCTTGGTCCGAGGTGGAGACGACGATGACCGATCTTTTCATCCCTTCCGGTCCTAAGTCATTGATTAGGAACTCTCTTACTTCTCTACCCCTTTCTCCAATGAGGGAGATGACGTTCACGTCCGCTTTTGCATTGCGGGCGATCATGCCGAGGAGTGTGGATTTCCCGACACCGGCTGCTGAAAAGATGCCGACTCTTTGCCCTTTTCCACAGGTAAGTACGCCGTCAATGCATCGAACGCCAACGGAGATGGGTTCTTTGATGAGGGTCCGTTTTAGGGGGTCCGGTGGGGAGTTGATGATGGGGTACGTTTCGGTGAGGTGGAGGGGGCCGTGGGTGTCTTCATCGAGGGGTTGTCCAAGTCCGTTTAGGACTCGCCCTAGCAAATTTTTGCCCACTTTAATGTGCATCGGCATCCGCATCGGGATGACTTCAGAAGAAGGACCGATGCCGCGCATATCTCCCAGGGGAGAGAGGATCACTTCATCTTTTGTAAACCCAACCACTTCAGCAGCGAGAGGCTCGCCTTGTCTTTTGATGAGACAGACTTCGCCCATTTTTACTTGGGGGATCACCGCCCGAATGAGCATTCCGATGACTTCTGTAATTCTGCCGTGGACTGTGGTTAATTCCACGTCCTCGAGATGTTTGAGAAGTTTATCGAGAGAGGGCGTTTCATCCATTTAAATTACAACTGTATGTTCATGATTTGTTTTACGGAATCGATCACTTTTGCAAGAAGTGTTGTCGAGTATTCAATCTCTTGTTGGGCTAAATTCATTTTTACGGTGACGGAGAGCATTTCCGCGGCATTGAGCTGCTGACCCTTGGAAGCCATGGTTTTTAGTTTTTGCTGCACCTGAATGAGCTGGTCTTGCCCATCATTTACATAAGCGATAAACCGGCCAATGGCATTGGTTCCCGGCTCAATTTCCATCGGGGGCGATTCGACACCGACTTTGCTCGCCGCTTGCCGAATATATCCTTGCGCGTCGGTGAGCTTGTTTTTCAAAAGATGCGATTGCGATCTTTTAAGCTTTAGATTGGGATCTTTTAATTGCGCATGGATCGTGCCTAAATTGTCTTGCATCGATTTTGACTGATTCAAAATCTGAGCCATTGAAGGGGGAGATCCTGCATTCGTTGTCTCTCCCGCAAGAGACATAGGGGTTGGCCCTGTTGATGCTTGATTTCCGGCAATAGGGGACTCCTTGGCGGTTCCCTCCATGTAGGGCTTAAAATCTTTTGCAGGCTGTGGAGATGTTCCTGCAGGTTCAAGCGCTTTGCCGGGAGTAATTCGTCCTGGACTGCTATCCGGAGTAAAGCTCATTCTTTTTTCTTCCCGCTAGCAGGCCCCGGCGCTGTTTTGACGAATTTCTCAACAAAATCAACGGCTGTGTGGGCGAGTTTTTTGATCATCGGATCTTTGGACTTCATTGTCTCTTCTAAAACTTTTTCACCCTTAGATAATTGCGTAGGGCTTAAGCTCATGCAAATTCCAAGAAACGCTTTTGCCATATCATTTTTTGGTTCAACATCCAAAACTTCCTCAAAGCAGCGAACCGCTTGATTGAGCTCTAGTTTATGTAGATGAAGATAGCCAAAGCCCACTTTCGGAAGGGTGTTTTCAGGATTTAATAATCCTGCCGCTTTAAACAACTTTAATGCTGAATCTTCATCTGCTTGGTTCACCGCAATAAACCCGGCCTCCAACATTAAGATGAAATCCTCTTTATATTTTTTTAGGCTCATATGTTTCCTCTTAAATGTTATTGGACTCTTTGGTTTTGGATCGCGTGGTTAATGACAGAGTTGACCTGCGCAATTAAGTT
>CAZQNB010000013.1:11828-31218 GCA_964594545.1 uncultured bacterium
TCTTTTCCACGCGATGGTTTTTCTTGGAGCTCTTTTTCAAGATCAAAGGCAAACCGTTTATGTGGCTCTTTTTCTAAACCGAACATTTTTCCTCCCTATTTATAAGGGCCTTTTATATTGGGGCCATTATGTCAATTCTATATTTTACACCATCTTTTTCAAGAAGAATCGTATTTTCTTCAATATCGATGATGTGCATTCCGTCAACGCTATCTCCCAACATATAACTTTTTCCGTTCAAAATTGCATTAAATCCTTTTCCGTCATGAAAAGAGATGCCGCTTACAGCAAAATGACTTGAAAGATTGATTGCAGCCAGATTTGGCGATGTGGGGATCGCAAAATTTTTGACCGAGGTAATGGCGTTTAGGTGTCCTATGTGTTTAATCATCTCTTTGAAATCGGATTCTTTTCGATTGTCATAGACACCGTCTAGGACAACTTCTCCGTTATTGAGTTGATAGGAAACGGCAGAAAATCCGCCTTGCATGAGCATGCTTCCAATTTCGGTATTTAAAACTTCTTCGACCGCGACAAAATTTTCAAGGCGATCAAGGTAGGGAAAGTTGATGGCGAGATAGTCGTTTACTTGATTCATTTCAGCGCTTGTCTGAAGATACCCTAGAAGCGCAAATTTCCCGGGCCCAACTGCGCGAATGCTGATCCCTTTCCAAGTGTTGTTTTCGGAGATTACATCATTCATCGTTTTGGAAACGCCTTCATCGATGATCACGGTATCTTCAACGCTTGTAATGAAGGGGATGAGGCCAAGAGAGTAGCGCAATTCCTGATAGTCGACATTGGTGAGGACGTGGCCTACTAAAAATAGTTTGCCGCTTGCAGGATTGAAAGAAAACTCGACACCGGAAAACTTTTTGGAATTGAGAGCGTCGTGGATTTCAGAGACGGGTTCTTTCTCTACAATCTCAAGATTTTTAGATTTAAAAAGGGAGAAGAAGGTGAAAAAGGCAATTAAGAATACAGCGGCAATGGAGCCTGCAAAGATAAGATGTTTATAGGGGATGGGCTCTTGCTTCCAGTCTTTTTTTATCTCTTCTTTTGGTGTCTCTTGAGATATGTTTTCAGGAACTTCTGCATGGGGGGTGAGAGGCGCATAAATGGTTTCTTGAGTAGATTCCCGATCAATAATGATGAATACGGTGGTTCCAAGAGAGACGAGATCTTGGGATGTGATGATCTGTTTTTGTGTAATTAAAGTTCCGTTAACCGCAGTTCCGTTTTTTGATCCGAGATCTTCAATCTCGATGACCCCTTCATCGTTGATCGAAATCTTCGCATGGGATCTAGAGACGGAAAGGTCTTGGAAAAGGATGTCGCAGCTTTCAGAGTCTTTTCCAAGCGTATAGGTTTTCCCTTTTTCCATGCCGATTTCTGCGCCGGCATTGGGTCCTGAGACGACTTTCAAAAGGAAGGGGGTTTCCGGAGGAAGGTTGAAGGGGACGATTGGTTCTTCAGAGAGATCTTCGAAAATCGTCTCATAGGAGGAGTCTTCTTTCTCGGAGGCGTTTTCTTTTTTTCTAGACTGGAGAGTTTCTTCTAAACCACTTTCGGAGGGGATGGGTGTTTCGTCATTTGACGTGTTAAGATCGTCGAATATGCTGTCGTAGCTTTGTTTTTTTTGTTTAGATTTCTTTTCTTTCGGTTTTAGTGCAGGGATTTGTTCTTCTGAGAAAATGAATGTCGTTTCTCCGACTTGAACTCTGTCGCCTTCTTTGAGCAAAATAGGCTCTCTTTGCTCTTCGTTATTGACGAGTGTCGGGTTGACTTTGCTAAAGTTTTGTAAATAGATGCCGTCGACAGATCTGTAGAGTTTTGCGTGCTTGCGCGAGACGGTGCTGTCGTCGATGACGAGATCTGCGGAGTCGGGGGACCTGCCAACGATCCACTCATCGCCTTCGCTTAAGTTCAAGATGAGGCCTTGAAGAGGGCCGTCTTCAGCAATTAAATGCGCTGTCATGGGTGCCCTTGTTCAAATTTTTCGATCTCTTCGCGCCAATAAATGACATAATTAATAAAATCCTCGAACCTTTCTTTAAAAGTAGAATAGTTCATTTCATACGGCAATCCGAGAGAGAGTGTCAAGACTTTCTCGTTTTGCTCTAGGCCAATTCTGCATCCGCCGGTTCCCTGTCCGAGTAAATTCGCTCGCATCAGATATATATATAGGTCTTCTTTATTTGTTTTAGGGGCGGTGCAAATTATTGATGAGAGGCTAACTCCCGGGTTGAGGTCGGTGAGTTTTGTTAAAATAGAATCGTTGAATTGGAACAGATAAGAATTTTCTTTATTTCTTTGGGGAAATGGAGAAATAGATAATTCGTTACAAAGAGTCTGTAGTAACTTTTCCAACATATAAATGCACACCCCGAACTCATTATTCTATTCGGCGATGAAAATTACAAGAGAGAAATTTTTGGTATAAAAAAAAGGCCATAGCATTGGACTAAAGCTATGGCCTAGAAGAAAACTAAACTTACGCCGGGAATGCGATGTTTTGAAGAACGTTCGCAATCTCGCTTTGGTCTGTGTTTGCACTCTGCGCTGCTGAGCTTGCTTGCTGCGTTGTGTTTTGCACCACTTTCTCAAGAACAGAACCCAAGGCTTGGTTTGTTTGAGAATTGATCGTGTCGCTAGCTTGCGCCAAGTGACCTGCCGCTTGAGCTGAGTTCGTTCCTGTTTGTACCGTTTGATAAGAAATGTTGATCAGGTTGCTTCTCTTTTGGTCTGTTTTATTAGCGATCCTTTGTTTTAATCCACCGATATGGTTTTCAATATTGCGGTTGATCTCAGCCTTAACTTTTGGATCTCCCTCTCTTACTCTTTGCAAAGCTTTTCGGTTGATTGCCAGCTCAGCCTTTTCCTCTCCAGTTAACTGATCTGATTCTTTTTTGAAGTTCGAGAAATCAGGATCTTTCATCCGGCTTCCTCTCCACTTCTCGATTGTTGCTTTAATTGCATCATCATCAGTTGCAGGGGTGGCGTCTTCTTCCGTAGCCGACCTAGTAGTTAACTCGTTTTTGAAGCTTTCGCCGTCTTCAAGATCAGATGTTAGAGATTCATCTGCACCCACTTTTGCAGCTCCAACTGTTGATACAAGCGCACCTGCTGCTCCAACAAACCCTGCTGCGAGAGCTCCAAAAGCATCATCGCGAATCGCCTGCCCGCTTTCTACTGCGGCATTTACTTGCGTTGTAAGTTCAAGAGAGATAAGACCTTTGCCGGAATCTTTTCCGATACCGCCCATTTCTTCTGCCATTTCAGCTTGCAGTGTACACTGCTGATCTAAAGTTTGTGTGGCTTTATTGACCGTTTGAATTGCGGTTTTTATGCCAATTGCAGCCGCAAGATTTGTAGTCATTGCTCCGAAATCTGTAGATGATTTTGTCGGTAGTGTCATTTTATTCTCCTATTATTAAATTTTTTATATTGACTGCGCTGTTAAAACTTTACATCCTGCGTTTGTCCCGTCCCAAAGGTGGGTAGAGAGCCATATTTGTTCTTGCGCAAGTCTTTTCTCTTCGACGCTCATGCCGGAATTCGATTCATTGGAAGTTCCTTTATTCATGGAGCTCAAAGCGCGCAGCATATTGTTGTAGGCTTGTGTCTCCTCTAAATTTTGGGTCGCTTTTGCCTGCTCTTCGTTAATTACATATTCTTGGAAACTCGATCCCGCGGTTATCCCTTGCGAACCTACTTGCATGATAGATCCACCGCGCTGGATGCCTCCCATGACTGCGGAAGGGTCTTCAGATTTCATAAGATCTAAAAATCCGCCCCCTTTCATCATCGCGACAGACTCCATGAGCATCTGGATAATACTCATTAAGGTCCGGACAATTGTTTCCGATTCTTTGCTATCGTGATGATCGCTTTGCTCTGTTTGGGCAAAGTTCACAAACATGTTCGTAGCAGCTGCTGTATACATCCCGGCAAATAGGGCAGAGCGCGTATTTTCGGGGATTTTTTCAATCGCGCCGCTCACCATTTTTTTGAAGGCATCTAATCTTGGAGAGGTAGAGGCTGCTGCGCTCACCTCATTTTGCGCTGTCCTTTTGAGGATTTGGGCTGCTGATTTTTCTCCAATGGCTCGAATGGCTTCAGGCGTAAGCGTTGTTCCGGAAGAAGCGACGCTAGATGCAGCTTCCTCAACAGATCGCTTGATCGCATCTTCTATTGCATTGATGATGAATTTTTCAAATTTTGTATTCGATGCCACACCTTTGATCTTGGAAAGAATTGTTTTTGCAACAGACTCCATTGCGTCGATTGAGGACATCTCTTTATAAAACTGTTTAGCTGCTGTTTTTGCGGCCATTTCTGCTGTTTGAGTGGCTGTTTCATGAATAAGATCTTCGGCCTGATCATCGCCAATAGAATCTGCAGCCTTCTCCGTTGCAGCTTCAATGATATGTTCAGAATTTACCATCGCAGTTTCGACGGCAGCTTCCATTGAAGAGGCGATTCTAGAGAGAACCATGTCGATGCCGGAGCCTCCAAGGAGAGTGGCTGCCATCGCAATCCCTGTCATTGTAGCGCTTCCACCCAATTTTGAATGCTCATCATTGCTAAGATCGTCTGTCCATTTGTTTGTTTGGCCGGACAAGTCAAGGGAGGTGATCACAATCATGGCGATCGCAACGCCGATTGTTCCGGTAGCTACAAAGGCAATGGTCGCTAAAATTTCAATGCCGATCATCACTTTATGAAGTATGGCGAGCTTGTGTTGCTCTTCTTGAACTTTTTTATAGATCTCTCCATCTGTTTTGAGGTTTTGAAGGTTGGTTTTTTGCGCCGTGATATTGGCCTGTTCAATCTTCTTTTTGCTCTGTGATCGGAGGTTTTCTGCAATCTGGATAAAGGTTTGGAGGAACCCAAGTACGAGCTGTAAGATTTTCGCTAAAGCAGCCTCTTTTTCCTTAGGAGTTAGGTGTGTATCGGTTAAGATTTTTTGGACATCGGCCATAAGCGAACTCATGGCAAGCGTAATGGAATCAAACGCTTCTAGCGCCATGTCAGCACCTACGGTTGTAAGATCGTTTTGCACGTTTGCAATCGCGATTTGAAGTCGCTCCTGCGCGCGCAATGCAATTTCCTGATTGAGGTAATCTTTATTTGAACTATTCCAGCCAAGGCTTCCCACGGCTCTTCTTTTAACATGACAAGCCGAATCGGACGCTGATTTTTTGTCGCTGTTAAACACTGTATTGGCATTTGTTGCTGCCGTGTCAAGGAGCTGACTTAGGGAGTTAAATGTAGCTGCTTGCGCCTCTTCTAATTGAAGAACTTGCAAGACGCTAAGAGATGTTGGTTCTTTGCTTCCCTTTGGGGCTTCCATCGCGCTATCAATCTCGATCTGTTCTTTGATCATTGTGAGTAAATCATGGATTGTAGAAAGCTCTGTCTTGGTATATAAAAAGATATTTTGAGAGGTGTTCGTAGCAGAGGTGTTCATAGCAGAGGCGCTCGTTGGAGAAAGACCATTTAATGAGGAAATCAAATCGCCCATTGTACTACTTGGATCGAGCTGTTCTAAATTCGATTCAACCGGAGCTCTGAGCGCGTTGAGCGAGCTGATCATATTCTCTGCGTTATTCATTCCGATGACCATCGACTGATGCTTATGTTCAACGGTTGTCTCGCCGCAAGCGCCCCAAGACCAGTGACGAGTGTAGTATGTCTCGTTTGCTTTATCGTATGCAATAGCGCCTGCAAGAGCGCCGTCTAAGTTAGAAAGGATCTTGATTTGTGAGAAATCGCACATCTGCTCGTTATATTCATTTTGAAGGACGCTTAAGACGTTTTGTGATGAGCTATTTTGGAGATCAGAGATCTCTTCTTTTGCATCATTTGCAAGATCAACCATCGTCTCGTTGATGGTAGCGCACTGTGTATAGGAGCCATTTTGCGTCATGTGCTCATATTCATGGTTCAGAGCAAAGTTATAGATGTTCTCTTCGTTTTGGATGAGAATTTCGTTTGAGTTTGAAAGGGCGTTTTCTCCTGACGTTGTAGGGATGTTTGAAATGGTGTTTTCTCCTGACGTTGTAGGGGTGTTTGAGGGATTGGTAGTGGGTGTGCCTGCGACATGACCTCCCCAGGGGGAGTCTGAGATGTGGCCGTATGCGTTTTGTACTGCTGGGTGTTCCATAACAATCGTCTCTTTTATGTTTTTATTAGTTAATTTTAATAACTTCTATTTTGCCTCTAAATCTATTCTATCTATTTTATATTTATTTATCAATACAATTTTTAAGCGGTGATCTGGGACATGGCTGTTGAGAAGTTGTTGACACCGTCGATAATGGTGCTTGTTGCGCTGCTCAAAGGGCCCTGATCGCTGACAAAGTGCTGCTGCAAATTGTTGAGAAGGGAGATCCCGTTTTGGCCTGTTTGGAGGTCTGCTTGTGAATGTGCTTGCAGTAAGTTGGTCACGCTACTGATAAAGCCTAAGGCTGTATTGGTGGTTCCGGGAGGTGGGTTTTGTTCATAGATGCTATAGACCTCCGTCATGAAAGCGGAGGAGAGGTTGCGGAGATGTGTATTAGAAGTGTCGAGAAATGTCTTCACCCAGTCAGAGATGGTAAAGGAACTCAAGCCTGGTGGAGGAAGGTTCTCGATGACATTTTTATTGTCGCCAAAATATGCGGCGATTTGAGCTTTTGTGGGCTTAGGATGGGCTGTGTCAGGCCAATTTGGATGTAGGGGGGGGGTGTTGCTTGGCATTGGCAACATTTGCAAATAATAATAGGCCGCATATCCGGGATCGCCGGGATTGCTCTCAGGACATGAAATCCACTGTTCTGAAAGAGCTTGGTTTGCATCGGTCAGGATTTTATTGGAATTGCTTACCGTCTCTTGTGTTTGCATGCTTGCAAGTTGCATGTTGATCAGGTTACTTACAAGCTCATTGAATGGATTTCCGACTGGTGTTCCCATGATTTTATTCCTTTATCTGTTGATTAAACCGGATGTGGTTAAAAATATTAGCGCTACATATTCAAACACTGAATAGATAGGCGTTAGGTTTTCTGCTTGGGTATGGACCATCATGAGTTCTGTGTTGATCGTCGCATTTTCGTTCCCCATTTCCTGATTCATTTTTGTTGAATCGGTTTGGTATTTCGCATGCCATTTTGCAGCTTCCGCAGCATCTATGGGTTTTCCTTCCGTTGCATGGCTTGTATAGTAGGCGCATTTTTCTTGGTCTTTTTCCAAAAGTTCAGAGTCGCCTCGAACGACATATAAATAGCTAAAGGTGTCCGTCACCATATCGGATTGCACTGTTAACTGCGTGCCAACATGGATTTGGGTCAGATCGTTTAAAGCTTCAGCTAATGTAAATTCTCCACTGCTCATAATAATCCCTGTTTATTGCGGAATTTGGTCTTTTACTGCTGTTCTGTTTCCAGTCAACAGGTCTTGTGCAAAATTGCTTGTTGCAGAGGTAATCATCTTGATCTTACTTGTGATAAGACCAATTTCTGCATTGGCAGCAGATCCGAGGGACTGAGTCACCGACACGTTTTGGTTATAGTTGTCGAGTAAGATCTTGTTCGCATCTTGCGCGCCATAGGGGTTCCCTTGGATCTTGAGGTTTGCCTGCATTTCAGAGTAACTGTTCATGTAGGTAGTACTGTTTGTGTCGTCCGGATCAAAGTGATAGGTGTAAGATTTCGGATCTAAGGGGTTGGGGGGAGTTGTGTCTTGTGTTGGATTGTAGGTTGATGCATTAGGATCTTCTGCCCAGAAAATATCGTGCCTCATGTTGGCAAAGTTGCCGCTCATTAGGGTGGCTGAAGTCGTCCCGATTGCCTTGTCGATCTCTGAAGCTTCAGTTTGTGGCTGTGGAGATGTTCTAAGAAGGTGTTGCATTTCATCTGTTTCGGCAGCAACCTGTATAACACCTGTATTCCCGGCAGCTCCGGTATTCACAATATTTTGGATGTTATTGGATAATTTGGTGATATCTCCCTGCACCTCGACAGCATCGGCCTTTACTTTAAGTTCCATTTGATAGGTGTTGCTAGACTTTGAGCCGAGAACTTTAACAATTAAAATAGCAAGAAGTTCTCCGGGATTGCCTTTGAATTCGCCGGCAAGAGCATCGCACTCTGCGACGACAGCTGCTTTGTCTGCTTTTTCAAGCGCGCGGTCTTTGGCAAACTGCCCGATCGGCCCGTCCTCCGGGTTTGTGTTTGTAAATGCGGCTAAGGCGTTAAATTCATTTTGAAATGATGTGCTGCAATCACTTAGGTCTGTAGGTGTAGACATAATTATCCTCTCGCTTTGATTAGGTTTTCCGGGGACTTTTTCGCTGTTTTTTCAGGTGTCCCTTGGTTTAACATGCCTAAAGTCTCCGCATGTTCCGGAGAAAATAAGGTGGGGTTTTCAAGTTGCTGCCGGATGAGGTCCGGTGTGATCCCGTATTGGGCTGTAATTTTCTCAAAAGAGGTCCACAGCTTTTCTCTAGCATCTACCCATTTTTTCTTCGTTTCTTCACTGTTTAAGGAAGGGGCTTCTTCGTTTTGCAAGTTCACAAACCCTTCAAGATCAGCAATTAACGACTTAAGCTCCTCGGTTGTGGCGAGGGACTTTGCTAGATTTATGAGTTCTTTTGTTTGTTCTTTGTTCATTTTGTGTAAGCCTTTTTGTCCTATGTATTAATCGTAACATTAATTTATTTAATTTGCAATAGATAATTATAAATTTAATGTTAATTACGGCTATTAGTTATTTAAAGATGTTTTGTTTTTTGATTGAAAAGCTGTTTAATTGCATGTAAGTTGTTGATTGTTAGGTTGATAGAAAAAATAAACAAACAGGATGCTTCCCTTGCGGGATCGCTCACTTCGTTCGCGGCAGAAAAAAAAGATTCATCCTGGCTTACGCTTCGCAAGGATCCTGCCGCCATGCTTCATGGCGATCCTGTTGGTTTTATTGCACCCTAAAATTGAAGGGGGTTGCCGAAAAACTGCCAACCTTCTATACTCATGCCCTTTGAAATGCGGGCGTAGCTCAGTGGTAGAGCATCACGTTGCCAACGTGAGGGTCGTGAGTTCAAGTCTCATCGCCCGCTATTCTTGTGGATCTATTCAATTCGGAGTCTCTCATGCAAACAACCCATTTGCCTTCTCAGGGCGAGCTAGTGAATGATGATGTTCGTGTTTTAGTGGAAAAAAAAGATGCCTGCCAAGTCGAGTTTCAGGTGACCGCATCAAAAAATCTTGTGCATAAAGCAAAGCTTGATGCCGCTAAAGCGGTGAATAAAGAGGTTTCTCTTCCCGGATTTCGAAAGGGGAAGGCGCCGGAGAGCATGATTTTGAAAAACTATCCTCACGAAGTGGAGAAAAGATTTCATAAGTCTCTTGCTGATTTGGCTTTTGTAGAAGCGCAAAAGCTGGCTAAAATCCCGGTATTGAATAATAGTTCGACCATCACATTTAATATGAAAAAAATGGATGAGAATGGCGCCGATCTTATGTTCCTTTTTGAAACTGAGCCTGTTGCCCCATCTGTAGATCCTAAGCTTTTTGTGCCTCAGCCTGTATCTCGTAAAGAGGTCGGTGAAAAAGAGGTTAAGGAAGCGATTCGTCAAATGGCATTCTTTTATGCCAAGTGGGAGTCGGTAGAGGATCGGGAGATTGAAGAAGGCGATTTTATTATGATCGATCTCGATACAATGGAAGGCGCTGAGACCAAGAGAGTTTTTGACCAGGTCCGTTTTGAAGTGATTCCTGAGAGAATGGCTGAGTGGATGCGCAAATTGGTGCTCAAGGCCAAAGTGGGCGATACTCTTGAAGGGATGAGCGAGCCGGATCAAGATGCTTCTGAGTCTGAAAAACAAGAGTTCACTCCGAAAAAAGTGCTCGTCCACATACGTAAGGTAGAAAAAGCTGCTTTGCCTGAGATCAATGATGAGTTTGCGAAAAAGGTAGGCGCGTCTGATGTTGCGGCTATGCATACGCTTATCGAAGGTGTTTTGAAAAAACAAGTGGAAGATAAGGCAGAGGAAGAGATTCGCGAGCAGGTCAACCACTTCCTTGTGACTACCTATTCTTTTGATCTTCCTAAATCTTTAGTTCAGGCGGAATTTGATCATCGCTATTCGAATGCGAAAAAAAATCCGGAGTTCATGGCGCATATCAATAAAGCGTCTGAAGAGCAAAAGAAGAAGATTGCAGATCGGATTTTAGAAGAAACCAATCAGTCGCTTCGCCTTTTTTACCTTTCTAAGCACATCATTCAAGAAGCGCAGATTCCGGTCACTCATAACGAAGTCAATCAAAGAGCGGTTGAACATCGAAGAATGAATCGGATGGGTCTTGAGCCAAATGAGTCAATTGCCAAAGAAGAATATGCGCTTGCACTCTCTATGGTATTTTTGACAAAAGCACAAGATTTCATCATCGAGAAGCAAAAAGCTTGACCGACAGGGGCTAAATTCGTTAAGTTTCCAAATAGTAATCATGGAGCCTAAAGTTATGTCGTTGACACCTTATGTGATTGAAGATACCGGACGTGGCGAGCGTTCGATGGATATTTACTCCCGTCTTTTAAAAGATCGGATTATTTTTATCGGCACGGATATCACAGACCAGGTGGCAAACGTGGTCGTAGCGCAGCTTCTGTTCTTAAAGATGGAAGACCCTAAAAAAGACATCAACCTCTATATCAACTCTGCAGGCGGGCATATTACGGCAGGTCTTGCGATTTTAGATACGATGCTCTTTTTAGGCTGTACGATCAATACGTATTGCATCGGCCAGGCAGTTTCTATGGCAGCGCTTCTTTTGGCTGCCGGAACTAAGGGCAAGCGATATGCTCTTCCTCATAGCCGGATCATGATCCACCAACCTTTTGGCGGCGTCATGGGGACAACGGAAGACATTGCTTTGCAAGCGAGAGAGATTTTAGAACTCAAGAAAATCACAGCGACCCTAATGTCCCGTTTTACAGGGCAGTCGATGGAGAGAGTTTTTGAAGATTCTGAAAGAGATTTCTACATGAATCCGGAAACTGCATTGCGCTATGGGATTGTAGATCACATCGCAAAGCCACCTGAGCATACCTCGGGCACACCTGACCCTAAAACGCCCGAATTAACTTTGACAAGCAAATGACAAAAAAGCAAGAGACCCCGAGCTGTTCTTTTTGCGGAAGAACAGAAGATACCGTTGAGAAATTAATTTCAGGACCGAGTGCATATATTTGCGATAAATGCGTGGGTCTCTGCGTTGATATCGTGCAGAAAAAGCCTGTCTCTCATGAAATGAAGATGCTTAAGCCGAAAGAGATTAAGGAGCATCTCGATGAGTATATCATTGGTCAAGAGTCTGCGAAAAAAACGATTTCTGTGGCTGTTTACAATCATTATAAGCGGATCCGTTCCCTTTCGAAACAGTCGGATATTGAATACAGCAAATCGAATGTGATGCTCATCGGCCCGACAGGTTCGGGGAAGACTTTGCTTGCAAGAACTTTAGCTGCAGTTCTCGATGTCCCTTTTGCCATATCTGATGCCACAACGCTCACAGAAGCAGGTTATGTCGGCGAAGATGTGGAAAATATCATTCTCCGTTTATTGCAGGCAGCAGATTATGATGTGGCTAAAGCAGAGCATGGGATTATCTACGTCGATGAGATTGACAAAATTCGGAAAACGACTTCAAATGTTTCGATTACGCGAGACGTGTCCGGCGAAGGGGTGCAACAAGCTCTTTTAAAAATCGTTGAAGGCACCGTGGCCAATGTTCCTCCGAAAGGGGGAAGAAAGCATCCGAACCAAGAGTATATCAAGGTCAATACGCAAAACATTTTGTTTATTGTGGGGGGCGCTTTTGTCCACCTCGATAAAATGGTTGCGAAAAGACTTGGAAAGAGCACAATTGGTTTCGATGTAGCGACGAAGAGATCTTTGGATGCTCAAGATGTGAATTTTCTTCTCTCAAAAGTAGAATCAGAAGATTTAGTTTCATTTGGGATGATTCCTGAGTTTGTGGGAAGATTTAACAGCATTGCCAATTGCAATGAGCTCACAACGGAAGATTTAGTCGACATTTTAACGCGTCCAAAAAATGCGATCATTAAGCAATACATCGCTTTGTTTGCTGAAGAAAACGTAAAGCTCCACTTTACAGAGGGCGCGTATTTGGCTATGGCTACAAAAGCGAAAGAAACAGGCACCGGCGCCCGGGCTTTAAGGATGATTGCCGAGAGCATTTTACGCGATTTGATGTTTGATGTTCCGTCTGATCCGACAATTAAAGAGATTTTAGTGGATAAAGAGTGTGTGGAGGGGAAAAAACCCCCAAAAATTATCCACAGCAAATCGGCCTAACATTCCGGGGTACAGAAAAAATTTTATCTCTTTTTCCCCTTGGGAGCTTTGCGTACTTCGGTACTGTAGAGCCATTTTTTAGGCGCCTTCTTTGATGGGGGAAGAGGATTCTCTGGATCAAGCCAATCCACTTCTCTTGTTTTTGGATTTTTCGTAAGAAAGTAATCTGGATCTAGTCTAGCTTGGTCATTACGGGACATAAGGAGTTCTTGTTTGCGACTTGGAGGTCTTCGACTTAGATGTCCGAGTAATTCTTTAGATTCCTCTGTTGTTGTTGTTGTTGTTGTTGTTGTTCTATGATGTACTCTATGTCCAGATATTCGGGGATCGTTTGTAATTGCACTGTAAAAATTTTGGAAACCGTCGTCTGTTGTTGTTTGCCTTAGAGCCCGTTGCGCCGCAATTGCTGCGCGCTCTTCTTCATCTTCAGCTTTTTCATTTGCTCTTTCGGTGAACGTATCTATAAGTCTTTCTTCTGGTGGTTTACTAAAAGGGTTTATTCCCTCTAAAAATGATCTAATTGCTTTCATGTGAAATCCTTTTTTTGCTGTAAGCTTACTTTTTTTTGGTTTATGTTTCAACTGTGAAATATTGGGTTTTTTAATTTAAAAATTTATGTACCAATAGAAATTCTAAAAATCTTTCAGGTGGGTGGATAATATTTTTTAATATTCAGTTATGTGTGTTGTTGATGTTTTGTGTAATTTAAATTGAATGTTTTTATATGTCTTATCCTCTGTCTCTTCGTTGTAGAAAACAGAAATTCGTTGATGGTTGTCGGTCTGGTATTCATAATGAAGAATTAGGCTCCTATTTGGAGCGTCAACTAGCCAATCAACCGATTCTTCAATCACGAGCACTATATAAGCAAATTAGATCGACTTCTTTCGAAATTCAGGTTCTGTTAATGAACGGCAATTTCAAAAGCTCGTTTGAGTTCTCCAATGACGTGCTTTTCTAAAGCAGCAGGCTCTTGCACTTTTTTCGGGAGGAGCATTGTGTTTGATTTTAACTCTTTCCCTGTTTGCCTTTCTGCCGTAAAGGAAAGGGTCCCAAATTTGATCAGGGTAAATCTATGCTCGGCTGCAAAAACGCGGATGCGCGCTAAATGATAGAGCCAAATCACAGGAAGGGGGGGCTCTCCAAAACGGTCTTGCAGCTCTTTTAATAATTCATCGACATCTTCTTGCGTGCTTGATTCTCCCAGTCGATGATAGAGTTCCATCCGCAGGGAAACATCGTTGATATAACTCTCCGGGAAATGGGCCGGGAATGAAAACTCCATTTTCGTTTCATAGAAGGAAATGGGCTTTTTCTTATTCAATGACTCGATCGCCCGCTTGAGGAGCTTGCAATAGAGATGAAATCCAATGGTTGAGACTTGTCCCGACTGTTGAACGCCCAAAATATCTCCGGCGCCCCGAATTTCAAGATCGCGCATCGCAATCTTCATCCCGCCTCCAAAGCCTCCGGATTCTGCCATCGCGTGCAGCCGTTTTCGGGCAGTCTCCGTCATTCGGACGTGTTTGGGGATGAGAAAATAGGTGTACGCGGCTCGATTCCATCTCCCGACTCTGCCTCTGAGCTGATAGAGATCGGCAAGACCATAGGTGTCCGCTCGATCAATCAGCATGGTATTGGCATTTGGAATGTCAATTCCGCTTTCGATGATTGTCGTCGCAAAAAGGATATCGATTTCCCCATGCTTAAATCTGTGGAATACCGAGTCGATATCATCCGGATCCATCTGCCCATGTACAACGTCAATTCTCGCTTGAGGAACAATTTTTTGGACCTCTTCCGCTTTCCCGTAGATCGTTTCCACCCGGTTATGGACGTAAAAAGCCTGTCCATTTCTCGCAAGCTCTCTCAAGATCGCGTTTTTAATCAGCTCCGGCTCGTTTTCGGCTAAGATCGTCTTAATCGGGAGTCTGTCTTGCGGCGGCGTATTGATCACCGACATTTCGCGCGCAGAAACAAGCGACATGTGCAAGGTTCTTGGAATCGGTGTTGCTGAAAGCGTCAGACAATCGACTCCCACTTTAAACTTTTTCAAATGCTCTTTCGAGCGAACCCCAAAGCGCTGCTCTTCATCGATAATAATCATCCCAAGGTCTTTGAAGTGAACGTCTTGAGAAAGGATCCGGTGGGTGCCAATCAGGATGTCGACTCCACCATCTTTTACTTTTTTCAAGGTCTCTTTGATTTGCTTGGCTGTTCGAAATCGGGAGACGACATCGACGTGAATCGGAAAGCCGCTCATTCGCTGGGAAAATGTTTCAAAGTGCTGCATTGCAAGCACTGTTGTAGGGACAAGGACGGCGACCTGTTTGTGTCCGTCGAGGACAGCTTTTGCTGCAGCGCGCATGGCAACTTCTGTTTTTCCGTAGCCCACATCCCCACAGATCAATCGATCCATGGGAGCATTCGACATCATGTCTTTTTTTATGTCGTTAATGGCTAATAGTTGATCTTCTGTTTCAACGTAGGGGAAATCTTTTTCAAAGCGCTCTAGAAGGGGGCTATCTTCAGGGAAACGAAAGCCCCCTTTCACAACTCTTTCCGCTTGTCTTTGAAGGAGATCATGCGCGTAGCCGACAATTTGCGTTGTCGCTTGATCGCGGATCTTTTGCCATCTCTTTGTTCCCAATTCGCTTAACGCAGGGGCGTCGTTATTTGTGCCGATGTAGCGGGAGACAAGGTAGGCTTGCGATAGGGGGACAAAGAGTTTTGATTTGTCTGCATACTCGAGAATGAGAAATTCTGTTTCGACGCCGAGATGGTTTTTTTGTTTTTCCATCCCCAGGTATTTTCCGATCCCGCTGTGGTAATGGACGACGAGATCGCCCATTGTAAGGGCGTGGAATTCAGAGGCAGGCGTGTGGTGGGAATTTCTCCATTTTTGTCTTCGAATGGGAGATCTTCCCGAGAGGGTAGAATTCGGAATCATCGAATATTTAAGATCTAGAACAGTAAATCCGGAGGTCAAACACCCTTTTTGAAATTCGACGTGGTCAAGGGCTAGGGGAAGGATCTGTTTTTTGACTTCCTCCTCTTCCGTATCATTTCGATTGATGAAGACAAGTGTATTTTCAGGGTCGATATCCTGAAGAGCTTCTATTTTTTGGAAGGGATGGAAAAATCGTTTTGCAGTAAACGTTTGATGGAACGCTTCAAAGGAAATGTCTTGGAAATTTTTTGTTCTATTCTTTGACTTTTGAGTCGTGGAGAGCTCTTCAATATTTTGGGTAGAGCAAAAAATATGCCGGTTACATTTTTGGATTATGTCCTCGAGTTTAGCAAAATAGTGGGAGTGGGATCCGGGCATTTTTTTAAGCGAAACAAGAAGATCTTCGATCGAGAGGAGATCATCCCAAAAGATCCAAGGATCGTCTAAATAGTCAGTGATCGAGACGAGTTTTTTTGCCTTTTGAAGAAGGGAGAGTTCGTCTGCCGGAGAGCAGAAAAAAGAATCTATTTTGGTAATCGACTTTTGTCCTACCGGATCAAAGCTCCGGATACTTTCAATGGTATCGCCAAAAAATTCGACCCGGTAGGGATCGCTTGAACTTACGGGAAAAAGATCAATGATCCCGCCGCGAATGGCAAATTGCCCTTTATCGGAGACAATCGGATGTCTTTGATAGCCAAGCTCTGTTAACCGTTTTGGGATCTCAGCAAAGTCCATTTTCTCTCCCTTTTTCCATTCGGATAAAAGGGGAGAGAGCATTTCCTTGGGAACAATTTTTTGCAAAAGGGCAGGCAAAGGACAGAGGACGACGCTTGGGCCTTTTTTATTTAAAAGACGATAGAGCGCCTCGAACCTTTTCCCTAAAATGTCCGGGCTTGGGGGAATCTCTTCTCCGGGGAGCGTTTCCCAAGCGGGAAATTCCAGGCCAAGGGATGTATCGAAATACGAAAGATCGTTAAATAGACGGTCTTCCCTTTGGCCCCCCGTGATGAGAAGCACAGACTTTTTCGTCGTTTGCGCAATGAGGGTTGCGAGAAGCGCTTTTGTAGGCTCCCAAAGCCCTTCGAAAAGAAACGAGCCATTGGAGGCAAGAGCCTCTTGGAGCAACAGAAGAGATGGGCTTTTAGCGAGTTTTTTTAACATGGGTAGATTTTATGAATTTTAGATCTATAGAGAGAAAAATAACAGGATATTAGGATGGACAGGATAAGAAAAATATCGTGTCCATCCTAATATCCTGTTGTTTTTTTCTTAAAACCCTCTCAGCAACTCTCGGATTTTCTCAAGCGCTTTGGGAAGGCCTTTCGCATCTTTCCCGCCTGCTTGCGCCAAATTTTGTCTGCCACCGCCACCGCCTTGAATCAAGGGAGCGATCTCTTTAATTAGGTTTTGCGCGTGAATATTTTTTTGCACAAGATCGGGAGAGACGGCGATCACGAGTTGACATTTTTCGCCTTGGCTTGCTCCCAAAACAATAACGCCTGATTTTATCTTCCCTAACAGCTCTTCAGCAAAGGGGGTCATCTCGTCAGTTTGAAGCGCGATTTCTTGCGCGATGAAGAAGCTGCTCCCCATACTTTCTTTATGCGTTAAGCATTCTTCCAAAAGAACCTTCATTTGCCCTTTTCGAAACTGTTTGAGCTCTTGAGAAAGGGTTTTGTTCTCTTCGATCAGTTGAGAGACTTTTTCGGGCAGAGAGGACACAGCAGTTTTTAGTTGTGTAGCGATTTGGAGGAGCAGATCTTCTTGGTCCCGGACAAAAGCTTCTGCGTATTTGCCGGTCATGGCTTCGATCCTTCGAATCCCTGCTGCAATACTGCTTTCTTTCGTGATTTTAAAAAGGCCAATGGTGCCCACTTCACTTGTGTGGGTTCCGCCGCAGAGCTCTTTAGAAAACTCGATATCGACAACGCGCACTTTGGAGCCATATTTTTCACCAAAAAATTGCTTGATGTCAGATCTTTTTTGTGCTTCATCATATGTCAGTTCGTAGGTATTTACTTTCCGGTTGGACCTAATCCTGTCATTTACTCTCTCTTCAATGGATCTGAGCTCTTTTAGAGAAAGGGATTTGTGGTGGCTAAAGTCAAAACGGAGCCTTCCGCTCTCTACCAAAGACCCTGCCTGCTTGATGTGGACGCCTAATTCCTCTTGCAAAGCGAGATGCAGTAGGTGCGTTGCGGTGTGATTATTTTCGATTTCCTGCCGTTTTTGTTTGTTGATCAATGCGTGAACGGCATCTCCCTTTTTCATTGAGCCACTTTTCATGAGGCCTAGATGAGCAATGACGCCAGGGAAGGGGGAGGTTGTATCGTCAACTGTAAAGATAGAGGCGCCTTTTTTAATTTCGCCGCTGTCGCCCACTTGCCCGCCCATTTCAGCGTAAAAGGGGGTTTTATCGAGGAGGATAATGGCAGATTCACCCTCTTGGATTGAATCGACAAATTTTCCATTCACAAGTATGCCTAAAAGATGCGCATCTGCATCGGAGGCTTGGTATCCTACAAACTGGGAGACGCCATGAACTTTTGTGAAATCTTCAAAGAAATCAACATTGAATTCTTGCGCCGTTTTTTTATGGGCTTTGCGCGATTTTTCTTTCGCTTCTTCTTCAAGCGCTTGGAATTTGCTAAGATCGACACTTAAGTTTTCATCTTTCGCAATGAGTTCGATCTCTTCTAAAGGAAATCCGTATGTATCTTTGAGCTTAAAGGCGTCTTCGCCTGAGATTTTTTTGTTTGTGAGCTTAGATTCTTCAATCACCGAGTGCAAAATATTGCCGCCGCGCTGCAACGTGCGGATAAAAGCTTCTTCTTCGATCGTTAAAATTTCTTCGATTCGATGTTTAGCCAATTTTAGTTCCGGGAAATCATCGCCCATGCAAGAGACGAGTCTGGGTAAGACGAGGGATAAAAACGGGCCTTGAAGACCCAGCGTTCTTCCATAGCGAACAGCTCTGCGTAAAATTTTACGAAGGACATAGCCTCGATCGGTGTTGCTCGGCTGAACCCCGTCAGCAATCGCAAACGAAAGGCTTCGGATGTGATCAGCAATCACGTGGAAAGCGGGCGCTAAGGTTTTGTTTTCTGCGTCGTAGGTTTTTCCTGAAATTTTTTCCACTTCTGCAATTAAAGAGCGAAGGATGTCTGTCTGGAAGACCGATTCAACGCCCATTTTTAAAGAAACAACGCGCTCTAAGCCAGATCCTGTGTCGATTGATTGCTTAGGCAATGCAACCATTTTTCCGGACAAGTCTTTTTCGTATTGCATGAAGACGAGATTCCAAAACTCCAGATATCTTTCTCCGCTCACATCTTCATAGGGACTTGTTGCAGAGCCATATTTTTCGCCGCGATCATAGAGGAGCTCGGAGCAAGGACCGCAAGGGCCAGTGTCGCCCATGGCCCAAAAATTTTCTTTTTCGCCGAATCTGACGAGTCGTTTTGCGGGAATATGTTTTTCCCAAAGAGCAAACGCTTCATCGTCGTCTTTATAGACAGAAACCCAAATTTTCTCAGGGTCGAATCCAAAAATATTTGTTGAGACTTCCCAAGCAAAGGCAATCGCTTCTTTCTTAAAATAGTCGCCGAAGGAGAAATTTCCGAGCATCTCGAAGAAGGTGAGGTGGCGCGAGGTGTGGCCGACGTTATCGAGGTCGTTGTGCTTGCCGCCGACCCGGATACATTTTTGGGTGGTGGTGGCTCTTGTGTAGTCGCGCTTGGATTTGCCCAAAAAGACGTCTTTGAACTGATTCATCCCGGCATTGATGAAAAGGAGGGACGGATCGTCATGAGGAATGACAGGGGAGGAGGGGATGATGGCGTGGCCATGTGACCCGAAATATTTTAAAAAAGCTCTTCGTAGGTCTTGTGATAGCATGTCATCCTCAGAGGGTAAGTTTTACCGGTTTTCAACTTCTCGAGAAGAGATTATATCAATTGGACATATATTCAATGAATAGAAAGTGAAAATCGGGGAAACATTCCCTCCATCTCTTCAGATGATGGCTCAAGGGGATCCTAAAAGATGGTTTGTTTCACCGATTGTTCAATTACGAACGG
>CAZQNB010000014.1:0-30416 GCA_964594545.1 uncultured bacterium
GATTCGGGGACGATCGATCTTGTTCCTTTTTTGTCCGGTACGGAGGGGAAAACCTCACAAGATCACCCAAAATATTTTCTTCACAATTGATTCCCATCCCAGTTCTGATGTATAGTCGAAACTACGCTGAGACTGCGTCATTATTGCAGATTCGAGAGGTTCTCTCGACTCAGCGTCATTTTTTCATCCATTTTAATGAACAAAATCCCCCTCCTCTTTTTACATGGTTTTTTAGGGACATCCGCCGATTGGGAGCCTGTGTGCTCGTACCTATCCGAGTTTGACTGTGTAAAAGTGGATCTCCCGGGCCACGGGAAAACTCCGTTTACAAAACGCTTCGAGGATTGGATCCCCTCATTGCCAAAAATGCATCTCATTGGCTACTCGATGGGCGGAAGACTTGCCATGCAATACGCCGATTTGTTTCCTGAAAAAATCGCCTCTCTTACCCTCATTTCAGCCCACAGAGGACTACAAGACCCCATCGAAAAAGAAAAACGTCTTCAAACAGATGCCGAGTGGGCAAAACAAATTACACATTCTTTTGACGATTTTCTAATCAAGTGGTACGATCAACCGATCTTTGCAGGATTTAGGCCGAATTTAACAATGCGCAAACAACAAAACTTTGATGAACTTGTCAAAACCTTTCTCCATTATAGTTTGGCGCGCCAAAAGTTCTTAGAGCCTAAAAACGCTCTATTTGTTGTTGGAGAAAAAGATCAAAAATATAGAGACCTCTATCCAGAGGCTATCATTATCCCAAACGCCGGCCATATGGTCCATTTGGAAGAGCCTCTAAAATTAGCAGCCCTCATCAAAAAGCGAGTAACCTCATGACATTTGCTTGGGAGCCTTGCGGCACCTACACCGACATCAAATATGCAAAATACGATGGAATTGCGAAAATCACCATCAATCGACCTGAGGTGCGCAATGCCTTCCGCCCGTTGACTGTCGATGAGATGAGCCACGCATTGCAAGACGCACGCCACGATCCAAGCATTGGGGTCATCATCTTGACAGGCGAAGGCAAAGAAGCCTTTTGTTCCGGCGGCGATCAAAAAATACGGGGCCACGCAGGATATACTGATGGGAGTGGGACGCACCGACTCAACGTTCTTGATTTCCAAAGAGACATCCGCACCTGTCCAAAACCTGTGATTGCGATGATCGCCGGATACGCAATTGGCGGAGGACATGTTCTCCACGTTGTTTGCGATTTGAGCATCGCAGCGGATAACGCCATTTTCGGGCAAACAGGACCTAAAGTAGGCTCATTTGACGGCGGCTACGGATCGAGCTTTTTAGCCCGCATTGTAGGGCAAAAAAAAGCGAGAGAAATCTGGTTTTTATGCCGTAAATATAGCGCCAAGGAAGCGCTTGATATGGGACTTGTCAATTGCGTTGTTCCTTACGCTAAACTTGAAGAGACGACAGTGCAGTGGGCGAAAGAGATTTTGCAGCATTCGCCTCTTGCGATTCGATGCCTAAAATCGGCACTCAACGCCGATTGCGATGGACAAACAGGACTCCAAGAGCTCGCAGGAAACGCAACGATGCTCTATTACATGACAGAAGAAGGACAAGAAGGCCGCAATGCATTCAACGAAAAACGAAAGCCGGATTTCGCAAAATTCCCCAAACGTTCTTAGAAACCTGAATTTTAGGTTTATTTGGAAGTGGTTTTTAGCCTCGCGACCAAAAACGTGGATTGCCTCGTTAAGCCCCATTTGCATTGGCGCGTCTATGGCGCCTTCTATTTCTTGGAGCGTGTTTCTCGCTACCGCCTTGTTTTCATTGGCTATTCAAATCGGCACCAATTTTGCCAATGACTATTTTGACTTCATGAAAGGAGCAGACACCGAAGAGAGAATAGGACCCAAGAGAGCCGTTCAACAAGGGTGGATTTCTCCGTCTACAATGAAAAGAGGAATGATTGCTGTTTTTTTCGCAGCATTTTTGATTGCCATTCCCCTCATGATGATTGCAGGAGCTTGGAGCCTTTGCATCACAGCATTAGCCATTATCTTTGGCATTCTGTACACTGGAGGCGCAAAACCTCTTGGCTATTTGGGTCTTGGCGAAATTCTTGTCTTTTTCTTTTTTGGCCCCGTTGCCACCTGCGGAACATTTTTTCTGCAAACGCATATGCTGGGTGAGGCCGTTCTTTTAGCAAGCATCCCTCCAGGCCTCCTTTCTTGCTCTCTTCTCATTGCAAACAACATCCGCGATGAAAAGACCGATAAACTTGCGAATAAAAAAACTCTCGTCGTCCGCTTTGGCTCTCTTTTCGGCAAATTGGAATACGCCTTTTCGATTGCTATTGCCTGTCTTATTCCTCTCATACTCGTTGTCTTCTACCAACAGCCAATAAATCTCCTCGGCGTCTTCTTTTTATTCCCAATTGCCATTCGCCTTGGTAAACAAGCCTTTAGCTTCCAAGAACCGAAAGACTTTATTGCTCTTCTGCAAGGGACATCTCTCCTCTTTTTCTTTTTCACACTGCTCTTTTGCATAAGCTTTATCCGATGAAACGTCTCTACGAATATAAAAAAAGCCTCATCTTACAAATCGGTGAAGGATGGGGAGAAATTTCCCCTCTCCCGGGCTTTAGCAAAGAAACTTTTTTGGACGCAAAAAAAGAAATTTTGGAAGTTTTATTCGACAATAAAAAAGCCACACTCCCCTCTGTTATTTTTGGCCTTTCCCAAGCTGCTATCCCATTTTCCCACTCTCCTCTCAAAGTTCCTCTTTGCTCTCTGAACACACCAAAACCCGGATGCACAACACTCAAACTCAAATTAGGCCACCTCAATGTCCTCGATGCAATCGCTCTCGTAAACCAATACATCGGAAAATATCATCTTCGACTCGATTTCAATCAAAAATGGACGCTCTCAAACGCCCTTGAATTCGCAAACCATTTTTCACCTTCCTGTTTTGAATATCTCGAAGAGCCCGTGAATTCATATGAAGACCTCATCCAATTTTCTCATCTTACAAAGTTTCCGATCGCTCTTGATGAAACCCTTCTCCTAAAAAGCGGCCTTGAAATCCCCACGTTTACATGCGCGGTGATCAAACCCACCCTTTGGGGCCATATTCCCTCTCTTTCCAAACCCATTGTCCTCTCCTCTTCTTATGAAAGCAGTTTAGGCATACTCCAAATTGCAAGACTTAGCGCATCAAACATTCCTTTAGGCCTCGATACATTTTCTCCCGACTTACTCAACCCCCCATTGCGCTCTGAAAACGGCTATTTAACGTGGACGCCATCCCAAAACCCCATCAACACCGAAAAATTATGTCTCCTTGCCACTGTCCCTTAAAAGCCGCAGCAAAAGAGGCTCCAAGTCTTCCCGCTGTCATTGCAAAAGATATCTCTCTCACCTTTCAAGAATTAGACGCTCTAGCTGACGAATTTCAATTTTCTCCAAGGCAAATCATCACAACAGTTGACCCCCTATCCCCTAAACTCATCGCCCTTTTTTTTGCAGCGTGGAGATGCAATGCCTGCCTATGTCCTTTGAATACAAAATTGCCCCCCTCCCAAATCCAAACAAATATAGACCGTATACATTCCCATTCCGGCAACATCACTACCCCCTCTCTCCTCCTTTTTACCTCAGGGTCCACAGGAACACCTAAAATTGCCGTCCTTTCACTCAAAAGCCTCCTTGCCAATGCAGAAAACTCCATTCCGCTTAGTCCCTCCGATCGGTGGCTCCTCTCTCTTCCTCTCTACCATGTAGGCGGCATCGGCATCATGCTTCGCTGCGTCCTTGCAAAAGCCGCCATCGTCTTAGATAAAAACCATCCGGATATTACACATGTGTCTGCAGTTCCCACGCATCTCTACAGAGAAAGTCCGGTGTATAAAAACCTCAAATGCGTTCTTCTCGGAGGAGCCCCCATCCACTCCATTCCTCCCTCTCTACCGATCTACGCAACCTATGGTCTAACGGAGATGGGATCGATGGTATTAGCGAGAAAAAATCCTCCCCTCATCGATGGCCGCATCTACTTAGGAAATCCCCTTCCCAAAAGGGAACTCAAACTTGCGTCTGATGGAGAAATTTGGGTACGAGGAGAGACTCTCTTCGATGGATATTTAGGCTTTGATAAAATAAGCGGATGGTTCCCGACAGGAGATATCGGAACCGTTCATCCGAAAGAAGGGATTGCCATTATTGGACGGAAAGATTGGCAATTTATCTGCGGCGGAGAAAATATTCAGCCGGAAGAAATCGAGCAGCACCTGTTAAACATTCCCGAAATTATAGAAGCTGTCGTGATTCCTGTATTCGATGCGGAATACGGAATGCGCCCTGTCGCAATCATCAAAACACATACTCCTCACATCTCATTACACACGATTCAAGCTGCGTTAACCGATCATCTTCCTAAATACAAAATCCCATTCAGGCTACACATTCTCAACGAAATCCCCAAAAACGGTCTTAAAATCAACCGAAAATTTTTACTTGGAAATCTGGATTTAATCTGCACTTAAACACCTAATAATCAATTACATAATTCTATCTCTGGGAAAAAAAATAGACCTTAACTATAATCCGCTCCTTGCAGCTTTAGTAAGTAATAACAATGAATGTGCAGACAGCAAATCCGATCCGAAAAATTTTCTACCGCTTCTTCCCGCGCAAATTTTTGGCGCAGGCGAAAGACCCGCAAGAATGGGATCTTTTGAACGAAGATCAAAAAAAAGATTTGGCACTGCGCAATTTAGCTCAAGGGGAACTGGCCCTATTGCAGGGCAATCTCGCGGCCTTGCCTCTCTTTGAGGCGGCATCGCAGCTAGAGCCTAAAAATCCGAAGATTTGGTATCGGCAAGGGCTTGCCTTTTTCGAGTATGGATCAGAGGAAGGGAAGGAAAAAGCGCTGCTCTTAGCAAGTAAACATTTTAAATTTGCAACGCAGTTAGACCCCCTCTTTTTCGATGCCTGGGTCGCTTGGGGCAATACGTTGCTGCAACTGGGGAAATTCCACGAGGAACACCATTTCCACCAAGAGGCAAAAGAAAAGTACCAAAAAGCGCTAGAACTCTCCAACAACCAAGGGGACGAAATCCTTTCTGAACTCTATTGGGATTATGGGAATGTCTGGACGGAAATCGCAGCGCACTCCGGAGAGGCTTTTGATGTTCACCTCGCAATCAACGCATTTCAAAACTCTCTTAAGCTGCAAGGAAAACCCTCACCTGAGTTCTTACACGATTGCGGTAAAGCCCACCTAGAAATGGGGCTCTTGGTGAACGATACAAGATTATTTTTTGGATCTGTCCAGTATCTTCTCCAGGCGGTTGAAATTGCGCCGAAATTTTTTGATGGCTGGTCGTCTCTTGGAGAAGTCTATTCGCAGCTTTATATAAATACGATGGATGACCGCTACATTCATAAAGCGTCGCAAAGCTACGCCCAAGCGCTTAAACTTTCGACCCAAAACGGAGAAACATGGCTTAGCTGGGCGCAGACCTTAGGTGAAGCCGGCCGTTTAAACCAAGATATCCGACTTTTGCGCCAAGCTATCGAAAACTGCGCAAGAGCGTATGTTCTAGACACAAAAAACCCGCTGATTATTGCGCAATGGGTGGAGTCCCTTTCTTGGCTCGGCGCAATCACCTGCAGATTAGATTTACTGACTGAGGCGGAACAAAAAATCATCAAAGCAACCGATGACTATCCGGATGATCCGGATCTTTGGCACGCGTATGGCGTATGCTTAATGTGTTTTGGTAAATACTACGATGATGCCGACTACTTTGAGCTTGCCATTGAAAAACTCCAATACGGCCTCTCCATAGACAGAACCTCTGCGGAACACTGGCATACACTTGCGCTTGTGCATAAATATTACGCAGATATCACCGATCACGAAGATTTACTCGAAAGGGCGAATCGATTTTTTGCCAGGGCAATCGACCTAAAACCGTCGTGCCCTGCGATGATTTTTGACGCTGCCTGCAGCCTTCTCCACTTTAGCGAAGTGATGCGGGATTTGCCTTCTCTTGAGAAAGCGCTCCAACATTTTGAAGGGCTTTTACAATCTCACAAAGATGTCGTACTCCACCATCCCCAGTGGCTTGTGGAATACGGAAAAGCGCTTGAATGGCTCTCTGAATTTAGTTTAGAAGAAGGGCCTCTTTCGCGCGCGCTCGAAGTATTTTCGCATGTATTGCTGATTGATCCTGATTTGGAAGGGGTCCATCATCGGATCGCCTCGTGCAACGTAGCTCTTGGACACCATACAAATGAGCCGGAGTATTATAAACGGGCGATTTCCTTCTTTAAATTAGCGACGCGTCAAGACGAAGAAAATGAGCACATCTGGCTGGATTGGGGCGTTTGCTTAATCCACCTTGCGCACCACATACTCGATACCGATTTTATGAATCAGCTCTATAGAGATGCGGAACAAAAAATCTCAAAATCAGGAAGACTTGGCCATCCAGCCGCCTATTATCACTTGGCATGCCTTTATTCGATCCTTGGGAAAACAGAAGAGGCGATGGATTTGATTCACAAATCGCTTTCCCTTAAAGCGCTTCCTCCCGTTGAAGATATGCTTGAAGATGAGTGGTTGGACAACCTACGCAATACGGAGAGTTTTACCCAATTTATCAACAAACTCGAAGAAAAGCTCCAAGCACGCGAAGAGTGATTATCTCGACTTTGTACATTTTTCAATAGCGAGTTTTGCAAGATTTTGACTTACAATCGGTTGCAGCTTCCTTGAATCGGCTTGAACGCGCCATTGAAGGAAGCTATAACCGATTGTATGTGAAAAGATTGTGAAAATCGCTCCGAAAAATGTACAAAGTCGATATTATGAGAGTCCCGCAAGCTTAACTTTTCTCTTCTCTATTTTTCTTTCCAATTCTTGGATCCAATCGTGCCTTGCCGGAATATTTGTTTCTTGAGCCTTCTTTCGAATAGCCGCAATGCAATCTTGGAATAACTGGATACGCATTTCTATGTAGCGTCTTTCGCCCATCGTATTTTTTAGATAAGCAAAGATCCACTCGAGAGTGCAATTATTTCTTTTCTGGGGAGATTGGGTAATATTTGTCTTCGAAGGCATTTTTTGAGCGCCCTGAATCTCTGTGATTGCTTTATACGCCTCTTCACAAGTTCCTGTTTTCCTTGTTTCCAAAAGTTGTAAAATTTTATGTTCAGTGATGGCAGTTTCCGGAACTCTAATAGTCAATGCGGTTTCAAATTTACTTCCAATCTTGGTATGGAACTCTTCCAATCCATAACCAGAATTGTATAATGAACAATCTACAAACCCCTCTCTTTTCGGCTCAAGACCCAATCCCAATACATGGTGTATACAACCATAACACAGAAGAAACTCTTTCCTTGAGAGTTGCCATTGGTTAAAAATCAACTTTGCTTGAGTTTCTTTATTATCTGAACTTAAAAGCAATGCTTCCCATGCCAACTGCAAAACCTTTCCTTCCTCTGAAAAACCATTTTTATTCAAGTAAGAAGAAATAATCACTAAAGGGATTTCCGGAAGGGCGTTAAATTTTGTGCCTAACAATAAACAAATAAACATATCCTGATCTATTGAAGATTCACTGCAATCCATAATATCTTGTTTAAAAACACCTTCAACACAAGTCCCATCAGGCCAAATAAATTTCCCCTTACCATTTAGTCTACCGTCCCGGGAATCCCCCTCCTGACGACACCCATCTGCTGTAAGCAGAACCCCTTTGGAAGTTTTCTTGCCCTCCCTAAACTCCCCTTCATAACGAGCGCCATTCCTGTAAATAAAAAAACCTTTGCCATGCCGTTTCCCATCTACAAAATCCCCAGTGTAACACCCCCCATCTCGATAATAAAAAACCCCTTTGCCTTGCGCTTTCCCACCGAAAAAATCGCCCTCGTAACGCCCTCCATCTGCAAAATAAAACCCCCCCCTACCGTGTGGCTGCCCATTTACAACATCGCCTTCATAGCGATGCCCGCTTGGATAAAACAAAACTCCTTTCCCCTCGGCCCTAAACCCAACAACTTCACCCCAGTATTCCCTCTCATCTGCACTCGCTGGGAAAAACGCAATCCGCTGTACCTTAGTAGACGAAGGCTGAGGCCTGTGACAGAGAATAACCGAACAGATTTCACTCACTTTCTCATTTAATTCTCTCATCTCATTGCAATACTTCTGATTGCAATACACCTCAGGATCTTCCCCTATGGGAAGCGGAGGCGTCAGGCATAACCCTACATTTGTATTTTCAATCGACATAAATACCTATTAATTATTAAAACAATTTTACACTAAATTTATTATTATATCAATTAAAAACGATACTAAACACGACTATAATATAAGCTTACTATGAAACACACTTATCAATTTCTTAACATGCTTATTTAGAGAGATTTACGACGACACTCTCGAGGACAGATGGGATACATCTTTTTTCAAGACAGTTATTTTGAGCTTTGACCTATATACCGCTCGTGATTGAAGAATCGGCGTTTGGACGGGATTGAAAGCTGCCGATAAATCAATTAAAAAAAAGGGCATAGTATTGACCTAATACAATACCCTTTTTTTTAATGGATTATCAAAGCTTTGAACCCGTCCAAACGCCGATTGTTCAATTACGAACGGTATAGTCGACCTTAAAAATTTTAATGGGTTAGACAGCTTTCACGCAGCCTAACCCATTAAAATTTTTAAGGTCGGGTACTAGGATCAAAATTTCTGTATTCAACGAATTCACGATCTGATACCCTTCATCGTTCCTTCACGAGAGTTATTTACTATGGACAAGAGATCTCTTATATTCGTTGTTGCTTTAAGCGCCGCCTTCTTTGGGATTCAGGCGTGGTTTGATTCACAAAAAACAGAAACCTATAAAGTCGCAGAGGCGAAAGCCCGAGAAGACGCTACGCGAAAGAAAAGTGAACTCGAATATGAGGTTGCCTCTCGAACTGCAAACGTAGGAGACCTCCCCATTGTTTCCTTTTTCGCCGACGCTAAAGGAGAGCAAAAAATTGCAAGCGCCATTTCAACAGGCGATCTATTTTTGACCCTCTCTTGGGATGCTGAGATCCCCTCTACTGTCTATGTCTCACTCCAAAATACCCTTGTCCCCCTTCGCCTGATGGGAACAGACGCAAAGCTTGGCAGCCCGGTATTTTACGCTAAGTCAAAAACGGCCAAAATATCCGTCCCCACCATTCCCACAGATTTCCCCTCCGATCTTCAGCTCATCACGCTTGGAATGGAGACTCGGGTCGTTCTTGGCGAGCAAAGGGGCAATACATTTTCCCTTCCCTATCACTATTTAGAAGAAACAGCGATCGCTCTTATTCAAAATGGGGGTGAATTCTTGCCGGTTGGAATTTACGATCCGGAAGTGAAAAAAGTGAAAGCGCTTACCGAATTTCGGCAATTAAGCTCCATTGTTGCGCAAACGCCAAACCCGTCAGCCTCTTTTGCAAAAAATGGCGAAGAATTTTATGTCTTAGAAAATGACTACCAGCAGCTTGTTTTTTCAACGCGTGGCGGAGCTCTTGCTGAAATCAACTTGCCACAGCGCAGCAAAGACAATAAAAACAGCATCGTCAAAGAAATCGATATCGATAGACAAATCATAAAAAACTCCCCTCGAAATGCCTTTTTTCCTCTCCGTCCTTACTATACAGCGTCAGGTCAAGGACAAACACTGCATAACGAAGGTGCGTTTGGCGGCTACTATCCCCTTTTGCGCCGGCCCATTTTCGGGCCCGATGGATTGCAAAAAACATCTTTTCCTCCTGCGAACTATGCATTCAACGTCATCGGCGATGATCCGGAAATTGCAAATATCCAGTACAAAGTCACACAGTTTGGGCCCAATTCGATCCGCTTTGAAGGGAAAACAGCGCAAAGACGCATCGTTAAAACTTTTTACATTCCTGAAGAAAAAAATGGGCCCTACTGTCTCCTCATGGATATCCAGATCGATGGAGACGCGCGAAATCTATGGCTTACATCAGGCGTTCCCGATGCAGAATTAATCGCAGCATCCTACAGCCCGCTTTTGAAATATCAGATAACGAAAGGCAAAGTCTCGGATATTGAAACAATCGATCTCCCTAAAAAAGAGATCATCCAAGGAACAGATGTTGAGGCAAATTGGATTTCTAACAACAATGGCTTTTTAGGGATTATCTTCGATCCTCTAACAAAATTAGGACCCGGCTATAGAGCAAGCCAAATCAGCGGCACAGAACTTCCCACAAGGCTTACTCTCGTAGATCCCGGCTATCAGTTATATCCGGCGGCTAACTATCCCGGCTATTCTACCTATCTGCCTCTAAAATCCGGATCCACAACATTTCGCATTTTTGCAGGTCCCTTCGACGAGAATCTTTTGAAAGATTTGGACTCTATTTATCAAGATCCGGCGATTCACTACAATCCCGACTATCAAGCGGCGCAAAGCATTCAGGGCTGGTTTTCTTTCATTTCACAACCTTTTGCTAAATTCCTATTCTTGCTCATGGAGCTTTTCTATGCCCTCACAAGATCTTGGGCCGCGTCAATTATCTTACTGACCATCGCGCTTAGAGCCATGATGTATCCATTGAACGCTTGGTCAATTAGATCTTCTCTCAAAATGCAGGCCATTGCTCCAAAAGTAAAAGCCGTGCAAGAAAAATACAAAAAAGATCCTCGCAAAGCGCAGATGGAAGTGATGACTCTCTACAAAGAATCTGGCATCAACCCGATCTCCGGATGCATCCCCATGCTCTTGCAAATGCCCTTTTTGATCGGTATGTTCTACCTTCTCAAATCGAGCTTTCCTTTACGCGGAGCCCCTTTTATTCCGGGATGGATCGATGATCTCGCAGCGCCCGACATCCTCTTTAGCTGGGGACAACCTCTTTGGTTTTTCGGAAACGAATTCCACCTCCTTCCGGTGCTTATGGGAGCCTCCATGTTTTTACAACAAAAACTGACCTCTCAAATACCCAAAGACGGAACACCTCTATCCGAAGCCCAAAAACAACAGAAGGTGATGGGAAATGTGATGTCGATTGTCTTCATCTTCATGTTTTATAACTTCCCCTCAGGGCTAAACCTTTATTTCATGTTTTCCACCCTCTTAGGCGTATTCCAACAATGGTGGATGATGAAAAAGATGAAACCAGCATAAAAAATCATGAAAGCATGGGATGAATTCCTCCAAAAAATGGAGGAACGACTCGGAAAAAGCACAATCCATCAATGGGTCCGTCCTTTAAGGATCATTAAGTTCGACGCGAGAAATCTCTACCTCGAATCGGGTGATCCTCTTCAGGTAGCGTGGTTTGAAGAGCACCTTCGGCCCCATCTAAAAAATGGCCTTTTCAATAATAACGAGCGCCCCATCCAGGTCTATCTCACCCTATCCCAATCGCAAGGGGTTAAAACAGCCATAGAGGCCCCAAAAAGCACCTTCTCCATCCTTCCCGATAGGTTGGACCCGGAATTCACTTTCGACCATTTTGCGACCTCTCCGGACAATATGGTGGCCTATAAACTCCTCAAAGAGCCGCAAGGGCTTAACTTTAACCCAATCTATCTCTACGGTCCTAAGCACGCAGGGAAGACCCACCTCCTGACTGCCACTGCCCTCTATTACCAATCGAAGGGCAAGAAGGTTTTTTTTGTCAGAGCCGAAACATTTACCTCGCATGTTGTACAAGCCATCCGATTAGGGCACATGCTCCAATTTCGAAGTGTGTATAGAAATATCGACGTTCTCATCATTGACGACATCGATTTCTTAGCAAAAAAAGATGCGACACAAGAGGAATTTTTCCACACATTCAATGCGCTCCATACAGGAGGAAAACAAATCCTTCTATCAGCCTCTGCCCCTCCCTCGCAACTCACCGATATCGAGCAACGATTGATCAGCAGATTTGAATGGGGCATATCGATTAAAGTAGGAGAGGGAGACCCTCTCGCAATATTAAAACAAAAAGCCTCTCTTTGGAAACTCTCCTATTCCCCTGAGATTTATTCATTTATTGCGCAAACATTTCGAGAAGATCCTCTCATCGCGCTCCAAGCTCTCTCGATGCGAACAAAAGGGATGAGCTCACTGACTCCTGAAAAAGCAGAAACTCTCCTCCAGGATCTTATTGCGAAAAGTCAGATATCAAAGCTCACAGCTGAAAAAATCGCAGAAGAAACGGCTGCCCATTTTGGGATTAAGAAAGAAGACATTTTAGGGAAATCACAATCGCGTGAATACGCCTATCCCCGGCAAATTGCGATGTTTCTCATCCGAGAGAAACTCAAACTCGCCTTTCAAAAAATTGGAGAAATTTTTGGGCGCGACCATTCGACAGTGATGTCTAGCGTTCGACAAATCCAAAAAAGCATTGAAGATAAAGGAAGCCCCCTTATCAGCGATCTAAAAGCGATCAACCAAAGACTTTAACACAAAGCCACAAAAAATGTAACTTCTTTGCGGCTTAGCGTCTTTGCGTTAATACCCTAAAATAGATTAAATCTTGATATACCGTTCGCCCGGCTTAGAGCCTCCACCCATTGGAGCGGATGGTTTTTGCTCCGGCATCCCCGGCATTTGGAAGGGCCCAGGATCTTCTCCAGCCATAATCTTTATGACAATCGCGCGCCACTTTTCTACTGTTTCCACAAAAAGAGGAGCAAATCTGCGCAGCGCCGCAGCATCTACACCAAGTCCCATATCAATCACGCAATGCATCAATATCAGCTCTTCTTTAGGAGCCACACCAACACCTCCGCCGGCCATCTGGCCGCCTAACATGGACCCTTCGAGCAACCGCTCAAAAAGCTTCAATCGAATTTTATCATCTTTTGGCAACCCGTCGAGTATGGGGGCGTAAAGATAGAGTCGATCCGAGTTTTGTTCATATGTAATATGTAAGGAAAAGGTGTTATCGATCCCAAGAATACACGTGTGGTTTTCGTCAAAATCTAGAGCGTCCAGATTTAATTCTTTACCGAATTCTTTTAAGTTAGCTTTAGCATTTTCGTAGGACATTATTCCTCCTGGTCTTTCGAAAAAAAAATAAATGAGTAGGCAATACCGAATGTCACTCAAAAGTTGAAGAGTAGGAGGGATTGAAAGCTGTCGATAAATCAATTAAAAAAAAGGGAGCTGTATTTCATTTAATACTGCCCCCTTTTTTTTAATCGATTTTCGACGCTTTGAACCCTCCTACTCTTCAACTTTTGAGTGACGTTCGGTATAATCTTATAAAACTTTGATCCGTAGCATGCAAGAGAAAAAAATATCAACCTCTTCAAGCCACCGAGTTCGTCAGTATTCACAAAACAATCAACCTACTAATTAATATCTTATTTCAATTTAATTTAAAATTCAATACAAATAATCTATATGCAGTTAATTGTCGATTTTGTAGGGAGCCCGGAGCCCCTAGGCCTGTCTTTCATGGGGAAAAGGGTGAATTTCGCTCTCTTTTCCGAGCACGCTACCCAAGTAAAATTGGGATTGTTTGACCCCGATCTAAAGAAACTCCAAAGGGAATTTCCGCTGCATCGAACTGAGAATGTGTGGCATATTGCGCTTGAAAACGTACCCAAAGGGGCTCTCTATGCGTACTTTTGCTCCGGCCCACACGATCGAGAACGGGGAGATCTATTCGACGAGTCTAAACAGCTAACTGACCCTTATTCAAAAATACTGGAAACCCCTCTGCAATGGGGAACAAAAGACAAACACTACCTAAGCCCAATTCTTGAGATCCCCCCCTTTGATTGGGGAGGCGTAAAGCCGCCTAAAATCCCCCCTAAAGATCTGATTATCTATGAAATGCACGTAAGAGGTTTTACGCAGCACCCCTCCTCGAACGTTCGTCACCCAGGATCGTTTTTAGGGATCATTGAAAAGATCCCCTATCTAAAGAAGCTAGGGATCAATGCGGTCGAATTAATGCCTATTTTTGAGTTCGACGAGATCCACAGTAAAGACATCCAACCGCAGACGGGAGAACCCCTTCCCAATTACTGGGGATATAACACCCTCTTTTTCTTAGCGCCTATGCGCAGATACGCAGCAGGAGAAGAAATCACAGCCCCCATCACCGAATTTAAAACACTTGTTAAAACTCTCCACCAAAACAATATTGAAGTGATCCTCGATGTTGTTTTTAACCATACGGGAGAGGGAAATGAAAAAAACTACTTCGTGAATTTTCGAGGAATTGACAATAGAGTCTACTATATGGTGGATCCCCAAGGCCACTATCGCAATTATACGGGCTGCGGAAACACGATGAACTGCAATCATCCTATCGTCCAAAAATTCATCTTAGACACTCTTACTTACTGGATCGACGAGATGCATATCGACGGCATTCGTTTTGATCTAGCCTCTATTTTTACGCGAAGCCAAGAGGGCGATCTTCTTGCTTCCCCCCCGATCGTAGACGCCATCACAAGCCTTTGCAAAGAACGAGGGGTAAAACTCATTGCTGAAGCGTGGGACGCAGGAGGTCTATATCAGGTAGGGCTTTTTCCCAATCACTGGAAATATTGGTCAGATTGGAATGGAAAATATAGAGACACTGTCCGAAGATTCATTAAGGGAACTTCATCGCAAGCAGGCGCATTTGCAGACGCAATTGCAGGAAGCCAATCGATCTACGGCCATTCACAAACCCCTTTGAGCAGCCTCAATTTCATCACAGCGCATGATGGATACACAATGCGCGACCTTGTGACATACCAAATGAAGCACAATTATGAAAACGGGGAGATGAATCAAGACGGGAACAATCAAAATGACAGCTGGAACTGCGGCGCAGAAGGGCCCACGATCAATCCCCAAATCGCCGGTTTAAGAGAAAGGCAAATGCGGAACTTTTTTCTTGCCTTATTTCTCTCGCAAGGCATACCCATGCTTCTCATGGGAGATGAATATGGACATTCAAGAAAAGGGAATAATAATCCTTTTGTACAAGATAACGATCTCAATTGGTTTTTGTGGCACGTTTTAGAAAAAAACGACAAGATTTTCCATTTCGTCGCATCGCTCATTGCATTTAGGAAAAGTCAAAGCTCTCTGCGCTACTCCCGCTTTTTAACAGCAGAGGATATAGAGTGGCATGGATTTGAACCAAATAAAGCAAACTGGGAAAGCTCTTCGCAATTTTTGGCCTTTACTCTCAAAGGAAAACCGGAGATTTACGCTGCATTCAATGCTTACTCGCATCCGGTAACGATTACACTGCCTCCAAACAATCCCTGGAAACAAATCGTAAAAACAGATGAGGATTGGGATATCCACTACTTCAATTCATTAAGTGTTGCGCCCCAAGTTCCTTCGCAAATAGAACTTCCCGCCTACACATCTCTTTTGCTTTACGGCATAAAATAAGAAGTTTGCTCAAAAGAAGCGCCTTTGATATGCTGACATTTTTTCAAAAAGGAAAAAGGTATGCGCTATCTATCTACGTTAATGCTCTCAGTTCTCGCTATTGGTTGTACACGAACCTCTGACTTTGCGACCCGTTATCACGAAGATGGTAGAGCAAAACCGGTTGCTTTTATCGCTTCGATGATCGATACAGCCTCGTTTGAAGCTCCTTGGAGCATTTCAGAAGAGCTCACTTCGATGATTGTCTCTCAAGTGGGGCATAGTGGAAAAATTTACGTTGTCTCGAAAGAAGACGAAACATTTGCAGAAAATCCCTTCGGCCAAGACTTATCTTGGATGAAAAACGAGTTTCCCGATCAAGAGTTTGCCGTATTCCTCGAACTTGTCGAGCATGACATCACACCTGTCTCTAAAACAAAAAAAGACACCCCGATACAAGAAATGTCTTCCAATCTCAATATGGCGGTTCGCTTAAGAGTGATTGATGTACGCGGGCAAACCCCAAAAATCGTTTTGCAAGAAATTGTGAGAGATTCCTACTTCATCCCCAAAACGCTCATCCCTACAAATTATAACGTCACAATGTGGGGAAGTCCTGAGTTTGCAAAAACTCCAATGGGAGTGGCCCACTCGCAAATCGTGCGAGAAGTGGCAACTCGCGTAAGCGACTACATTTTGCTTGCTAAAAGCCGATGAACCCGGAAGTCCCTTCGATCTCTTCGGTCATTCTATTTGGTATCCTTGCCGTCATCACATTTACACTTGCGAGAAAAAGAAACTTTTTCTCGCAAGTGTCTGAAAGTGACAATTGGCTTTTCCCCATTCGATGGTTTCATGTAGCTTCCATTTTCGCAATTTACTTCGGTGTGGCAGCAGTCATCTCGCCCATCATTGCTAAAATTCTTCAAAACGTTCTTTTTGCCCACCCAAAAGCAAATACGCTCTTAAGCTACGCTAGCTGGGTGAATTTCATTAACTCCTCGATCATCTTATTCCTGATCCTCTGTTTCCTTTTTTGTATTCCGCGTATTATACGGAAAAACATTTGGATGAAGCAAAATTTCACCGCTCATCTCTATCGAAAAGATTTCTATTTCGCATGCCTTGCCTGGATTATTTCCTTTCCGATCGTCGTATTTGTCAACCAATTGTTTGATTTTCTCCTATCGAATGTCTTTTCTATCCACATCATGCCTGAACAATTGGCCGTCTATTTTTTAAAGATGACCTTCGGCAATTCTTTTTATCTTTCTCTTGCAGTGATTACCATTATCATTTTTGCGCCGATTGTCGAAGAAATTTTATTCCGCGGTTTTCTCCAATCTTTTATCCGACAGCACTTAGGAAGCAAACAAGCCATATTCATCACCTCTGTTCTCTTTGCCCTTTTTCACTATTCCCCCGAACAAGGTTTCTCTAATCTCACAATCATCGCTTCCCTTTTTACCTTCTCCTTATTTCTAGGACTTGCCTATGAAAAAAGGCAATCTCTTCCATCTCCGATTATGCTCCATTCTCTGTTTAACGCAGTCAATGTGTGCAACCTCTACTTTCTCGGAGGCATCCCGGGAGGATGTTTGTGACCACACAAAGTAAATATCTTACATCCGTTGGGCTCTCAGATACCGGCCCTTCTCGATTAAACAATGAAGATGTGTGGATTGCGCTTCCCGAACTTGGTTTCTTTGCCATTGCCGATGGCATGGGAGGCCATAACGCAGGAGAAATTGCTGCGCAAAAAACAATTGATTTCTTAAATCGGCGGCTAAAAGCGATCTTAAAGCCCGACATCATGGAACTCATCATCGAATTTCGATATGCCATTGAAAAAGCCAATCAACATATCCAAAACATGGGATCCGAACATAAAGAATATGAAGGGATGGGAACAACTCTTTGCGCTCTTATCTGGACGCAAGACGCCATTGTTTACGCTCACGTGGGAGATAGCCGTATCTATCGACTGAGAAACAAAAAGCTCTCCCTCCTCACGCAAGATCACTCCCTGCTTGCCAAGTGGCTATCGACCGGAAAATTAGCGGAAGACTGCACCACCCCGTTTCCCTATAAACACGTGATCACACGGTCTATTGGTGGCCATGGGAAAGCAAACCCGGAAATTGCCATCGCAACATACGAAGAGGGGGACCTCTTTTTCCTCTGTAGCGATGGGCTGTCTGATGTCCTCTCCTTAGAAGAAATGGAACAGATCTTCAATGCAGAAACCTCTCAAGAAACAATTGCTAAAAAGCTCATTCAATCCGCGAAAATTAAAGACGGATCTGATAACATGACTGTCGTCATGGTGCATGAATGCAAAGAATTTATTTAGATAACAACGCGACAACAGCTTTAGACCCAAAAGTCTTCAAGGCGATGCTCGTCGATTTACAAGGCCCCCCAGCGAACCCCTCGAGCATACACTATTTTGGGCAGCAAGCCAAAGCGCACCTCCAAAAAGCAAGGCAAACGGTCGCCTCCTTTTTCCAAGGCAAGCCGGAAGAAATCATCTTTACCTCCGGAGGCACTGAAAGCATCAACCTATTTCTTCGCGGTCTTGGGACAAAAGGGCATGTCATTACTTCTACCATCGAACACTCCTGCATCCACAAAACACTACAATCACTTGAAGTCCAAGGACTTAACGTTACCTATCTCCCCGTCTCCCTTTGGGGAGCGCCCCTTCCCGAACAAATAGAACAAGCAATCAGGCCGGATACGAAGGCAATCGCGCTGAGCGCCGCAAATACGGAAACCGGGGTCAAAATCGATCTTGAAGCGATCGCAGAAATCGCCCACAGAAGAGGAATTTTTCTCCTCATCGATGCAGTAGCCTTTGTCGGCAAAGAGCCCCTATTCATGCACCCGGGCATTACTGCAGTAGCCATAAGCGGCCACAAATTTCATGCCCCAAAAGGTGTTGGAGCCCTCTATCTTCGATCCTCCGCAAAACTCATCCCGATAGCGACAGGTGGCGCCCAAGAATATCTCCATCGAGCAGGCACCGAAAATCTCTCGGGCATTCTAGGCCTTGCAGAAGCGCTCACCATTTTATCTAAAGAGCAAAGACAAATCACGGAGCATCTAACCTGCCTTCGACTCCACTTAGAAAACGGACTCAAACGAGAACTTCCCACGATTCAAATCAACGGCGAAGGGCCTAGGATTTCCAATACGTCTAGCATTGCCTTTCCCGGAATTGATGGAGAAACCTTGCTTATCCAGTTAGATATGGCAAAAATTGCAGTGAGCCATGGATCTGCCTGCGCATCAGGCGCTATGGAACCCTCGCGCATTCTCACCCAAATGGGGTTGCCTAAAAAAATAACAGCCTCGTCTCTCCGTTTCTCGATAGGCCGTTTTAATACCCGGGAAGAAATCGACCAAGTCATCGAGAAAACAGCTTTCATTATGAAGAAATTGAATTATACCAATCGCAGCAAATAAATTCATATTTAAGCGCGTCAAAGCGTCGAAAATCGAAGATCGTAAGTGGCATAGTATGAAGTCATACAATGCCACTTACGATCTTCGATTTATCGACAGCTTTCACGCGGCTTAAATATGAATTTATTTGCTGCGTTTGGTATTAATCGTTTGTTGAACGGACAGAGACCGTCCCCACGCCGCGTATCGTGGGTTCGATCACCGTAAAAACAAACGATTCGATGCGCACCGTCTCTCCACTCACCGGCGGGTGGTCGAGTTCTGCAATGATCATATCGCTCAAAGTATCCCCGCTTTCATGCTTGATTTCCGCTTGGAATTCGCAATTGAAGTCTGCAACAGTCATCTCGCCCGGAAGAGTCCTCTCAATGTAGAGGGATGGCTCTTCGTCTAGTTCCACTTGAGACGCCGGCTCATTTCCAAAAATCTGGGATACAATTTGATCCAAGGTTAAAATGCCGCAAGAAAGGCCTGATTGATCGAGAATAATGGCAATACTTTGCTTATTTTTTCGAAATTGATGCAACACCTGGAGGATAGAGGTCTCTTTTGTCACAAACCAGGGAGATCTAGACTTTTCAAAGATCGGTTGCTGCTCATCTAAACGGAGGAGGTCTCGCACGTAGGCAACGGCCACAATTTGCTGTTTTTGATGCCGATACACGGGAATGATCGGCTCGTATTGGAGAGAAAGGAGATGAGAGACTTCTGACATGGTAGCGGACGTTGGGACCGCAAGAACCTTCTCAAGCGGCGTCATCATTTGCCCCGCCACCCTATGTTTAAACTGAAAAATCTGCTCTGTTAACGCGTTTAGCTCATCTTCCCCTTCATCCCTTTCTCTAAAAGCTAAAGCCACCTCTTCTCGCGAAAAAAAAGAGGACGATTCTTTCGACTTGCCTACCCATCTAGATAACAAATCAAAGATCCAAATAACAGGGAGAAAAAGGCGAGAAATCAGCGCCATTACAGGGACGAGAGCGAGCGCAATTTGAGAGGGGTGTCTTCTCGCCGCAAACATAGGCGACAACTCCCCAAAAATCACCACGAGAAAAACCTGCGTAATCGGAGCTAAATCGGGATCTAAGTGGATCGATTCATAAAATCTTCGAGAGCATTCAGAGCCAATTTGCAAAGCGGCATTGATCCCAATCAAAGTTGTCCCAAAAAAACGGGACGGCTTTGCCAAAAGAGCATTGAGCCACTCCGCTCTCTTATCCCCAATGCTTGCATAGTATTGAAGGCGAATGCGACTCACCGAGAGCGCCGCCATTTCAAAAAGAGCAAAGAGCCCTTGGACTGCTATGGATAAAAGAGTAAAGAGCAAAAACCACATATCAGATCTTCTTTTTTAATAAGTGGCGGACGTAAACCCTTCGAATCCGATTTGGCTCAGCATCCAGGATATAAAACAAAAACTGGCTTGTCTCAAATTTTGCGCCCGAAAGAGGAATATCTCCCATCTGCTCAATAATCCATCCGCCAAGCGTCACAATATTTTCCTTTGATTTCAGAGCCACTCCAAAAATCTCTCTAAAAACAGATAGTTCCAATTTGCCGCTTGCGATGATCACATCCTTGCCATTGCGAGTGTATAAACTCGAAGGATCCCGTCTGTCGACAATCTCTCCCACAACCGCTTCAATCAAATCTTCCTGCGTAATGAGGCCCGAAATCGACCCATATTCATCAACGACAACAGCTAAACTCTCTCCCCTTTCTCGTAAATTTTTAAGGCATGTCCAAGCTTTTGTCGTTTCCGGAACAAAATAGGGTTTTTTCAAAATGGGAAAAAGATCTTGACTTCCCTGAATCCGGGCGTGATGCGTAAAATATTGGCGCGTTGTAATGATCCCTAAAAGTTTTTCCAAATGGCCATCGCAAACCGGAACGCGGGTCGTCTCTTGATCGACAAAAAGATGGATCAAAGAGGTCAGAGGATCTTGAATATCATAATATAAAATTTCATCGCGCGGCCGCATCCTTTCTTTGACATTCGACTGCTGTAAATTCAAAGACCCTTCGATGAGATCGCACTCCTCCGGGAGAAGAACGCCCCGCTCTTCAGACGCCTGAAGAACATGGCGCAGCTCATCGAATGAAATCGGCTCTTCCTTCTTTAAAAACACAAAAAGAAACCGTGAAAACCAATTGGTGACTTTAGTGAGCGGCTCTCGAATCGGTTTTAAAAACTTTAAAAACCAGTCCACATAAGGCGCTACAAAAAGGGATAACCGGACATTTTTTTGCAAAGCAATCGATTTTGGAAGAATTTCGCCAAACACCAAAATCAACACCAAAGGAATACCCACTTTATATCCCCAGCTATCTCCGGAAAATAGATTAGCGACCGTATTTTGCACGAGAATGTTGACTAAGATGTTGAGCATCAAAAGGGTAACTAAAACATCTCGGGGCCTTAGCATCAAAGAAGAAATGAGCCTTTTGCCTCGATTTTCATTTCCCTGATAGGTTTTGAGCGTCATGGGGGATAAGGAAAAAAGGGAAGTCTCTGAACCTGCAAGCAAGGCAGAAATACAGATAAGCAAAAAAAGAACAAACGCCAATATCAATTATGACCCTCTGAAATGAACCTTAAGATACCCGTCCGGAACGACCCCGAGATCGCGCATGAGGATCATTTCAATCCAAGCCGGATCATCTTGAGATGCGATTTTCATTTGAAGGTGTTCTTTTTCAAGAGAGGCAAGCTGCTTTTCTTTTTCCATTTCTTCTAAACGAAAAGTATATTCGGCAAACGCAGCGTTTTTCTTTTTCATGGATTGAGAATAGACCAAACAGGTCATTAAACAGAACGCAAATACCCAACACCAATCTCTGCAAAACGCCATGAACCTTATCCCAAAACCAAGACAGCACCCACACTTATGTATAGCGCGTGAAATACTTTTCTTGCTACATTTTTTAACATATGTCGGAATCCTTTATTGAATCTTCTCTTGTAAAACCGGACACCCCTTTTGAAGTCCCTCTACGTCCTCAGTCTTTGGGAGAGTTTGTGGGGCAAGATACTGTACGCGAACGACTTGATATTTTTATCACCGCGGCCAAGGAAAGAAAGGAAGCTTTAGGGCACTGTCTTTTTTCCGGGCCTCCGGGGCTTGGGAAAACAACGCTTGCGCACATTATTGCAAAATCGATGGGCACGCAACTGACCGTAACATCAGGTCCTGCGATTGAAAAGCCGGGAGATTTGGCGGGTCTTTTAACCAATCTGAAGATGGGCGATGTTTTATTCATCGATGAGATCCATAGACTGAGTAAAACAGCAGAAGAATACCTCTATTCAGCAATGGAAGATTTTACGCTCGATTTAATGATTGATTCGGGGCCAAATGCAAGGAGCGTATCTGTAAAACTCAATCCCTTTACATTAATTGGAGCCACCACCCGAGTGGGTCTTTTAAGCGCGCCGATGCGTTCTCGTTTTTTAATTTCTCTTAGACTCGACTATTACGAACCTAATACGCTAAAAAGAATCATTCAAAGATCTGCCAAATTGCTGGGGCAAAATCTCACCGACGAAGCTACGCTCGATATTGCGAAAAGATCCAGGGGAACGCCGAGAATTGCCAATAACCTTTTGCGCTGGGTAAGAGATTTTGCGCAAACACAAAAAATAAAAACTGTCCATGAAGACCTGACAAAAAAGGCACTTTCGTTGCTGGCAATTGACGAACTTGGACTAGATGAAATGGACAAAAAAATCCTAACCCTTATTATTGAACATCACAACGGTGGTCCTGTCGGCCTGAATAATTTGGCTGCGGGGTTGAGTGAAGAGCCGCATACATTGGAGGAGGTTTACGAGCCTTTTCTGATCATGCAAGGATTCATCAAAAGGACACCCAGAGGGCGCGAGGCTACCCCGCTCGCCTATAAATATATGAACAAAGTCCAAAAAGGACAGGAGTTACACCCGTGAAAAAATGGATCTATCCCCTATTTGCTTTACATTGCTTAAGCTTTACGTATCATCTGGAATCGGCGCCTCTAACGCAGATTGCAGAACCCTCAACACCGAGGAATATTCAGGTCCTTCTAGAAAAAGATGCGTCAGAGATACTTCTCGAAGTCAAAGGCCCATACTATCTGCTCAATCCGCATGATGGATCGCGCATTGCCTCTGGCCTTCTAGGCAAAAGATTCATGGTAAGAGAGCTGGAAAATGGCCTAAAATGGGGAGAAGAATTCCCGGGGATCCATCAGTTCTACATCAAGCCGAGATCCAACGAAACAGCAATCTTTGTAAACGGGATTCAATATAGCGGCGCCATTGCCGTTTTTGGGGTAGCAGGCACTGTAAATATTGTGAATGAACTCGATATTGAATCGTATGTAAAAGCCCAGATCACAGCGCAATTTCCAACGCCTCTAGAGCCGGAAGTGCTGTCAGCCTTGGCTATTTTGATGCGTACAGATGCCTATTTCCAATCGACCAAGAATGAATCGAGTTTTTGGCACATCAGCGCGCAAGAAACCGCCTATCCGGGATGCGCGCTTATCGTTCCCGGGTCTCCTGCAGAAAAAGCGGTTGATTCGACAAGACACCTCATTTTAGTGCACCCGGAAAAAGGGCACAATATGCCGTTTGCGACCGCCTGGACAGAGCACTGCGCAGGGAAAACCGCAAGCTACGAAGCGATCTTTAGAAAAGACACCTCGGCGCCGGAAAGAGGGGTAGAAGCGCCCCACGCAGCGCTCACCCGATCCGAATCTAAGTGGAGCTACAAAGTCTCCAAAAAGAGCTTTGCCAATCTCTTAAACCTCGCGCAAATCCAAGCAGTTGAGACTTTTATGGATCCTTCTTCAAATAAAGTCTATGGAGTGCGCGTGAAAGACGGGAAAGAGTCTCAAGACTTCGATTTCTTTGCGATGCAGCAGCTTCTTGGAAAAACAAATCTTGTGAGCTCAGACTTTACAGTCACCTTAAAAGATGACCAAGTGATTTTTTCCGGTTATGGTAAAGGTGCAGGAGTGGGATTATGCCTTTATTCAGCATCAGCTCTGGCTCAAAACGGAGAAAATGCTGTGAAAATCCTGTCTAAATTCTTTCCGGAGACGTATTTATACAATGTGAACGCCCATCCAACGGCTGCTCATTGAAAAAAATCCTCCCCGCGTGATAGGATTTACCTATACCTGGGATCGTTAGGTCGCAAGACCTAACGATCCCAGGCATTACACCGGGGACCTTATGGAATGAGCAATCTGAACCAGGTCAGGGCCGGAAGGCAGCATCCTTAAGGAATCTGCCTCATGCCAAAAGTCAATCTCCGGTGTTTTTTTTCTCAATATCTACACAGAATCGTCTCAGCACGTTTTCAGCATCCAACCCCGCAAACTCCGCCTCTTCCACCAGGAACCAAAGCTTTTCAGCGAGCTCATTTTCTGTTGTAATTTGCGGCTTTCTCATCTGCACCTTACCTCTTCTCTTCAGTTTTGAAACCACCTTTTGAGCTCTCGCAAGAGCAGGAAGGGTCGGAGGGATCCCCTCAAATGGGCTCTTTCTCCCCTCTTGCATCTTGATTTGTTCCCAATTGCGCATCACGTCATCCGAGTCTTCTACTTTTGTTTCTCCGAAAATATGGGGATGGCGCCGAATCATTTTTTCTGTAATCGACTCCATGGCCTGAGAAAGGGTGAATAATTTTTCATTTTCTGCAAGCTTTGCAATAAAAATCACCGTGTACAAACAGTCTCCGAGCTCCTCTTTCATTTTTTGAGGGTCTTGAGAGTCAATGGCTTCAATGAGTTCATGCACCTCTTCGAGAAGATAGGGTTGAAGTGTAAGAAGCGTTTGTTCCCGATCCCAAGGGCAGCCATTGGGCCCAAGAAGGGTTGCTGCCACATCTAAAAGTTTTTTCATTGCATCCATAAGTGTCTCCCCGATTGATTCAAACAGAGTATACGATGTTGCTGACAAAAAAAACAGAAGGGACAGGATAAAACTATATATCCTGTCCCTCCTGCCGGCGCTTCGCTAATCCTGTTTATCTTGTTATTTTTTGGACAATAAATAAATTACTCAGTAAAGGGAAGATAACAGTAGGTTTACTTATGTATATCATCAGAAAATTATTATTAGTTGCATTTGCTTTAGCTTTTGCTTTTGTTATTTGTTCTTGTAATGATCCTAAACCTAAAACAACTTTCAATCACTCAGAACCAATCGTAAAAGAAAAACAAGAAAGACACCACAATAAGTGGTAATACTTAATTTTAAGTCTTTATAATAAAAAAGCCCTAAACTAAACTAATTGATCAAAATTAGGGCTTATTATGAAATCAAAATTCATCACTCTCGCATGTCTTGCCACGCAATTATTCTGCATCTCCCCGGAAAACACCGGTTTTGACTTTAACAAGTCGTTGCACAGCCAAATCACCGAGAAAGACCTAACACCGCAAGCGCCGATCCTACAACCTTCCTATAAAAATGCAACGCTTGCTGCAGGCCTGTCATCACTTATTCCAGGTCTTGGACATGTTTACTTAGGCGACTTGAAAACCGCCGGGGGATTCTATGGAAGTTTTGTTTTAGGATCGGGCGCAGCTAAATATGCCTACAACACAGACAACGAAGATCTCTACCGTTCCAGCAACACAATGACCCAAAACCTCTACATGTATAACATTTACGCTGCCTACCGAGATGCTAGGTTACATAACGGAACATCCGGCTATAAGTACAAAATGCCAACAGAAACATTAGTCGATTTAACCTACGCCCCCTTCCAATGGAGCGTGATCAAAAAGCCTGAAGTGTGGGGCGGTGTTTTAGGCGCTCTAGCTGTCGCTTCGACTGTTATGTACTTTGGCTATTCTACGAAATCGGATATGAGCCTTAGCTCATCTCCCTCGCCCCTCATGCCTTTACTGGCTTTCCCAGTCGGAATCGGCGAAGAGGCCCTATTCCGAGGTTACTTACAATCAACGCTTACAGAAAGCTGCACTCCTTGGGGAGGGATCGCTCTTTCTTCACTTGCTTTTGGCGCAGTCCACATTCCCAACGCGCAAGTACTTCCTCAAGAGGAGAGATGGCGCTATTACTCATTTAGCCTTCCTTTGATTACCGGAATGGGCGCTTATATGGGATGGCTTTCACAAAAGAATCATTCTCTTAAAGAAAGCGTCGCAGTTCACGCCTGGTATGATTTTACTTTGTTTGCTATTAGCGCTGCGAGCTACTCAGCATCGACAGGAAACACCGGATTTGCTGCGGAATTTTCTTTTTGAGACTTCCACCAAATAGCAAAAGCTTTAAAAAGGGCGTCCGCTGAAAGATCGCGGATGCATGCCCCGCTTGGACAGCTGCGCAAGATCGGGCATTGCTTTGCAAATGTTTTGCCATAGGGACATATCCCCTGAAAAGCAAAATGGCGAGGGTTCAGAGGTTTGAAAACAGCAGAAGAAGTGGGCCCAAAAACACTAAAGCTTGGTGTTTTTGTTGTCCCGCAAAGATGAAGAGCGCTTGAATCAACCGCAATCACAAGATCCATCTCATTCATTAAATACTGCAGCTCGGGAATTTCTAGTCGAGACTCCATGATGTGACAATTCTTGCACTGCCTTTGGATCGTTTCACAATACTCCCTCTCCTCAGGAGATCCCCAAACAAGGAGAAAATGGGCCTCTATTTGTTGCAAAAATTGAGCTAACGTCTCTTCTTTTAACTGTTTATTTTTCCATTTTGATCCAGGGCACACCATCACACGCAGCGGCAATACTTTCTTCGAAATAGAATCTATCCAATCTTTAGAATCTATTTTAAACTGAACTCCTGCATCAACTTGCGTATTTGAACCTTTAAAAAACTGCTCAATTAACGAGAGATTCTGCAAACGGATATTCATATCTCTTGGAACAGAAAATCGAACGGACGTCGACAAAATATTAGGCCATTCTCGAACAGAGAGGAAAGAAAATCCAACCTTTGTTTCGCCTTTAGAAAGCTTTGTGAGGATGCCTGATTTACAATTGCCCTGAAAATCAAAAACCCATCGATATTTTTCTCTTCTCAAACTCTTGATCGAATGAAACAAATCCTTCCAAGCAGAGAGTGAAAAAAGGGCCTTTTTTACCTTTTGCAAAGGGATCGATATCGACTTGTGAATCAGAGGATGCGCATCGACTACTGTCGCTAAATGACTCTCTACCATCCAATCGATTTGACATCCGGGAAACCGATGATGCAGTTCATTTAGAACAGGGAAACATTGAATGATGTCTCCAAGCGAGGATGTTTTAACAATCAAAATCTTCATGCAAAAAAACGATCTAAATATAAAGTGAGGCCGGCATTGCATGGCAATGGATCCCCATTTTTAACTATTTTCCCTTTATCTAGAAGATGTTCTTTCACTCGATACGTTTTAATCTCTTGAGGTAATTGGAAAACCACTTCCCCGGTTTTACAAACTCGTAGGCAAACTCGTCTTAGCCGTTTTTTTGTCCATTCGATATCCATGGAGCCTGCTTGCATTTGAATGTTTAGCAAGCGTCCTTCAGGAAAAGGATTGTTGGGAAGGAGCCAAATCTGATTTTCTTTCTCTTCAATAAAAAAGGATCTTATTTTTTGAAAAGTGGTCTTTAAAGAGGATTTTCGAGGAACCGCCATTTGATGAAACGAAGAGCGATAAAAATCTTCAAAAGTTCCGGATATTTCCCCTATCTCAGATAACGCAGGACTTTTCTGACCTAAAAGATAGAGTACGGGCAAGATCTCTTTCATATCAAATCTACGGAGGATCATATCCCAATCTTGCGCCTTATGAGAGCCTAAAGACAACCTCTCGATTTGGGAAGGCAAAGAAAGACAGATCTTAGCTGGGAAAAATGTTGTCTCACCTGAGCTCACCATCTCAAAACCGCCCTCTTTGGCCGAGATCTTGATCCGATATTTTTTACCAAACACCCAAACGCAGTTTCTTTCTAAATCTTGTTGCAAGGTAAAGTTGGGATCAAAAGGGGGATTCGAAAGGGGGATTTTTAATTCCCCAATATGCAAACAATCAGGATAAGCTTCTAAAACTGCATCCGTTCCCGGAATTATGCACTTTGCGCCAATTGTATGGGTAAAAGGGCGAAGTCTTGTCGCAATCGAAATCATGAAACCACTCTCCCTGTTAAACCATCCGGACCATTGGAAAGGAGCTCTACTTGGACTATCTGATTGGGAAGGTGGGTAGATTTTGGGATAGAGACGCGCAAGAAATTGGCCGTATGCCCCGAAATAGCCCCTTCTTTTTCTTCATTTTCTAAAAGTACACTCATCGTACGCCCCACAAATTGCTCGCGCAATTGAAAACCTGTTTTTTCAGCTAGGCGCAACAACTCTTGTTTGCGCTTATTTTTAATGTCATGAGGGACCGGATTTGGATAAGAAAATGCACGCGTCCGTTTTCTTGGGCTATAGGGAAACATGTGCACTTTTGCAAACTGTACTTTTTCCATGATCTCCAAAGTGTCAGCAAAATCGCTTTCCGTCTCTCCCGGAAAACCGACGATGATATCGGTTGTGACTGTAAAGTCCGGATTTTTCTTTTTCATTTTTTCGCACGTATCTAAAAAAATCTGCCGCGTATATTTTCGATTCATCCGCTTTAAAATGACATTGGAGCCCGATTGCAAAACAATGTGCATACTGGGACATGTGACTTTTCCCTCTAACACAGCGCTTGCCAAATCTTCATCTACTTCATCCGGATCAATCGAAGAAATTCTGACCCTTTCAAGGCCCTTTACGCTATCTACTGCCCGAACAAGATCGGCAAGCCTTCCGCCATTATCGAAATCGCCTACATTGATCCCGGTGATCACGACTTCTTTGTAGCCGGCCCCAACAAGGCCCTCTACTTCACTCACAACCTCTGCCATCGGACGAGATCTAGACCGGCCTCGGACATAAGGAATAATACAGTAGGTGCAAAACGAATTACACCCATCTTGGACTTTAACAAAAGCCCGAGTATGCCCATCAAAGGCTGAGGTACGAAACTCAGGATACTCCTCCTCACCGGGGAATACTTCTTCAACAAGCTGCTCTTTTTTTGCGTTCGGGATGATTTGGATGCGAGGGTCGATGGCCAAAATGGCATCAGGAGCGCTCTCTGCCATGCATCCGGTGACCGCAAACTTGGCGTTTGGGTGTTTTTTGAGCAAAGATCTAATCTCGTGGCGCGAGGCGCTGTCGGCAGAATCAGTGACTGTACAGGTATTGACAATGCAAAGATCGGCTTCCCCTTCAGTCTCTAAAGCAGAATATCCCATCTGACGCAGCTGGTCCGCATACCCCTGCGATTCATACTGATTTGTCCGGCACCCGAGAGTGATTACTTTAAATTTTTTCATATATATCACTAAATAGACAAACGATTATGCCACGAGAGAGATCCATATGCAATTGCCAAAATTTGCCCCGGTTGATATACCGAAGATACCTCAAGAAGCGGCTTTTAGGCGAGTTCAAAGCGCCGAAAATCAATTAAAAAAAAGGGAATTGTATTAGTCAATACTATGCCCTTTTTTTTAATCGATTTATCGGCAGCTTTCAATCTCGCCTAAAAGCCGCTTCTTGAGGTATCTTCGGTATGGAGTCCAAAAAAAAGGGGGTGTCCCATGGATGCAGTCACGCCAACGATCGGGTTTTTTACTATTTTTGCCTCTGTATTTTTTGTTATGAATGCCACAGGCCAAATCCCGCTCTTTCTCGCCCTCTTAGCCAAATTTGACCAAAAAGCGCAAACAAGGATCATCATACGAGAATTCCTCGTCGCCCTCGTCATCCTTCTTCTCTTTACTTTTTGTGGCGATGAAATCCTCCACATCCTGGGGATTTCCCGCCCGATTATCGCTGTGGCCGGAGGAATTTTGCTTTTCATTATTTCTCTTGGGATGATTTTCCCCAAAAACACGGATATAGAGGCAAAGCAATTGACCCAAGAGCCCTACATCGTCCCTCTTGCCCTGCCCATTATTACAGGACCCGGGGTCATCACCACGGTCATGATTTACGCCCACGAAACGGGCAATTCTCTTCTTGTGGCCTCAGCTGCCTTTTCAGCCTGGGTCCCCTCTCTCATCATTATTTTACTCGGATCCCTCATCAAGAAAATCCTCGGCGCCAAGGGGCTCATCGCTATCGAACGCCTAGGCGGCTTGCTCATCTGCCTCATCGGAGTCCAGATGTTCATCAGCGGAATCCTCCTCTTGGTCGGGGAATATTTCTCCATTATTCCAAAATAATTCCTTCATTATATAGAAATTTATTTATCGCAAACACCTAAACACCAAATAGATAAAAACCAAGCAGAAGCCCAGACCAAGCAATAAAAACAACTCTTTAATAATAACAGTAAAAAGATTATAATATATTAATAACAACTTGAGATTTTTAATTATGATAAAACTAATCCAGCAATTTTTTAGCCGCGTTCCAGATCAAATGATCAATACAATGACAAGGGTGATCCCTTCCGTCTTAAAAAGTCTTGATTTCGACCCTCTGCGCAACCTCCCCCCAGCCCCCCAACCACACCTA
>CAZQNB010000015.1:0-27637 GCA_964594545.1 uncultured bacterium
GCCGTTGATCGAGTAACCCATGAATGATTTTTTTGGCTTCTTGTTTATCCCGGCACGTCCAGAAGATGTAGATCACCTTTGGTTGGGGAGTCATTGCAAGTTCTTCCTCAAACTGCGACGATTAATTCAATAACGGGGCCGGGCTAATCTTTGGTCCTCCAAAAGGGAGCTGTTTTCCTAGGGGAGCTTTTGGCGGCTGTTGCGGCGGCGTCATTTCAAAGCGAAAGAGATCTTGCGAAATCTCTTTGCGCAGTCGATTAAAGAACGCTTCAAATAGAGTAAATGACTCGTGTTTGAATTCGAGAAGAGGATCTTTTTGCCCCACTGTCCGCATTTGGATGTCAGAACGGAGATGGTCGATCGCAAGAAGGTGTTCTTGCCAAAGCTGATCAATTTTACGAACCATCATATTGCGGATCACCTCTTTAAAGAGGTTATGCGCCTTTTCATCGCCTGCAAAATCGGGCCGGAAAGATTGGATCAATTGTTTTTGGATCTCAAGTTTCTGATGGAATGCTGCAATGATTTTGTCGCTAATTTGTTTTTTAAAGTCTTCTGTTGTTACATCAACAGTTTCAAATTCGCCTAATTCAAAATGGACAGGGAATTGTGTCATGAGCGCTTGTCTGTAGTTTTCGGCGTTCCCTTCTTTACTTTGAGAGGTTTGATATTCAGTGTGGAAAGCAACTGAGCCTAAGAGGTCCTCTGCGATGAGGATCGTGTTTTCAGAAAAGAGGATGTCGTTTCTAAACGCATACACTTCTTTTCTCTGCTTATTCATCACATCGTCATATTCAAGCGTGTGTTTCCGTATCGAGTAGTTTCTCTGCTCGATCCGCTTTTGCGCAGTTTCAATCGATTTATTGAGAATTTTTGCTGAGATGGGCTCCCCTTCAGGAGGTCTGTAGCGTTGAAGAAGGGCCGTCATTCGTGGGGACGCGAAAAGGCGCATGAGCGAGTCTTCAAAGGAAACGTAGAATCTTGAAGTTCCGGGATCGCCAAGTCTTCCGCCTCTACCGCGAAGCTGTCTGTCAATACGGCGTGAATTGTGTCTTGTGGTTCCAATGACGACAAGACCGCCCAGTTCCTTCACCCCTTCTTTGAGCTTAATATCTGTTCCTCGTCCTGCCATATTTGTAGCAAGAGTAATGGCCCCTTTTTTCCCGGCATCAGCGATAATTTCCGCTTCTTTTGCGTGGTTTTTTGCATTGAGTATGGTGTGCTCGAGTTTCCCTTGTTTTAAGATGCGGGAGAGTTTTTCTGAGACTTCTACAGACTCTGTCCCGATCAGAATGGGGCGCCCTTGTTCGTGGGCGGTTTTGACTTCTTTGAGGATCGCATTGTACTTCTCTCTTTCTGTCATGTAGATTTCGTCGTCGGCATCAACCCTTTGACAAACGCGGTGGGTCGGAATTTCAAGAACTTCAAGCTTGTAAATTTCTTTAAATTCATTCGCCTCTGTCATCGCGGTTCCCGTCATGCCGGAGAGGCGATTGTAGAGTCTGAAATAGTTTTGGAGTGTGATCGTAGCGTATGTTTGCGTTTCCCCTTGAATGAGAACATCTTCTTTCGCTTCAATGGCTTGATGAAGTCCGTCGGAGAATCTTCTGCCCGGTTGCGGCCGCCCTGTATTTTCATCGATGATGACAATTTTATTGTCTTGCACGATGTAGTCGATGTCTTTTTCCATGAGAAGATGGGCTCTCAGCATTTGGCGAAGGTTATGCGAGCGCTCTTTTCTCTTGGCGTCTTCTTCTCGAAGCTTGATTTTTGCCTGCATTTTCTCCGGTTCAGAGAGGCTCTTATCTTGGTCGATCGCAGAGTATTCATAGCCGAGATCAAGCATCACAAAATCATCTGCGCCGCTTGTTTTCTCGCTATTTGTTTCTGCAAATTCACTCCAGAGCGAAATCCCTTTATCGGTGAGCTCGTATTCATTGTTTCTCTCATCGATGATCATGTAGAGCTGAGCGAGCGTGTCTTGTTTTTCCTGCTTGCTTTGTTCGCCAAAATAATAGGTTTCCCATTTGTCGATTTCGGCTCGAAGATCTGGATTTTCTTTGATCCTTTTGAGGACTTTATTGCAGGGAGTTCCTTTACTGACAAGCCAGAGCTTTTTAAAGATGTCTTGGTGCTCTTTCCCGATTTTTAATGTTTGCTCAGACTCAGTGAGGAGGTTCGCTGTCTCGAGCGCTTTTTTGGCCTCTGTTGCTAAGCGGTTGCAAAGATCTCTTTGCGTCCGAACGAGATGAGAGACTCCCTCTTTAAGGGTGTCATACATTTGTCTGCTTTCAGGGACAGGTCCGGAGATGATGAGCGGCGTTCTCGCCTCGTCGATTAAAATCGAGTCGATCTCATCGACCATCGCAAAGTAGTGGCTTCTTTGGACTTGTTCGTTTTTGTGCATCGCCATTGAATTGTCTCTGAGATAGTCGAATCCAAATTCAGACGCTGTTCCGTAAACGATATCGGATGCGTACACTTCTTTTCGCTTGAAGAGAGGCACATCGTTTGTGAGGTAGGCTACGGTGAGTCCTAGATAGCGGAAAATAGATCCAACCCATTCACAGTCCCGTTTGGCGAGATAGTCGTTTACAGTCACAAGATGCGAGCCGTTGCCTGTGAGCGCGTGGAGATAAAGGGGCATCGATGCCGTGAGAGTCTTCCCTTCGCCCGTCTGCATTTCGGCGATCGATCCGTGAAACATCGCAATGGCGCCTACGATCTGGACGTCATAGGGGATCATATCCCAATTTTGATTGTAGCCGGAAACGTGCACTTCGGTGCCGCAAAGGCGTCTACAAACGTTTTTAACGGTGGCGAAAGCTTCCGGCAGCAAACTTTCTAAGGATTCTCCCTTGCTCAGTCTTTCTTTGAATTCGGCTGTTTTCCCTCGGATGGCATCTTCGGAAAGGGTTTGATATTGCTCTTCTAAAGCGTTGATTTTAGGTACAATCCTCCAATATTTTTTGAGGAGGCGGGATTGGTGAGTGCCGAATATTTTCTTTAATAGACCAAACATAGGGATCCTGATGTTGACAAAATTTTAATATGTTTTAGGATTCTTTTCAAGGATTCAAATAATACCGTATGGGGTGAAAAAATTTATACTCAAATAACCTCAATCGGCTTGCTTTTGCGGGCGTGTTCATGTTATGTTCTCTGCAGAAACTAAGCAACTATCTTAATGAATAAAGGAATTTTTATGACAAAACATGTTCTTGAGTCTACAGCTAACGATTCAAAAGCCCGTTTAAAATCTCTTATAGAAGAGGTGCAAAAGCAGGCATCTATTGTCATGGAAATAATCCCTGTTCCGGGCTACGAAAAAGTGGTGAAGGTAAGCGATGAAAAAACGGGCTTACGCGCCTATATCGCCATCCACAACACTTGCCTAGGACCTGCTCTCGGCGGGATTCGGATCTACCCTTATGCCTCTGAAGAGGAAGCTTTACAAGACGCTCTTCGTTTATCCAAAGGGATGACCTATAAAGCGTCTGCGGCGGGACTTGGTTTGGGTGGGGGAAAAAGTGTTATTATTGCGGACCCCAAAAAAAACAAAACTCCGGAGCTTCTTATGGCTTTTGGGGAGGCTGTTGAGAGGCTTGAAGGTCAATATATTTGCGCCGAAGATGTTGGGTGTACGACCGAAGATGTGAAAGTGATTCGCAAATCAACGAAATATGTAGTTGGTCTTCCTCACGAAAAAAGCAGCGGAGACCCTGGCCACTTCACAGCATGGGGTGTTTTCCGAGGGATTCAGTCTGCTTCGAAAAAGATTTTTGGAACGGAGTGTTTAGAGGGAAAAAAAGTAGCCGTCCAAGGGCTTGGCAACGTGGGCCGCAATTTAGTTGGGTATTTATTCTGGGCAGGTGCTGAGCTTGTGATTTCCGATATCGATGCTGCTTTAGTTGCGAAATATGCAAAGCAATATGGCGCTACAGCTGTATCTCCCGAAGAGATTTTAAAAGTAGAGTGCGATATTTTTGCTCCTTGCGCGATGGGGGGCGTTCTCAATGAGAAAACAATTCCAAATTTCCGTTGCAAAGCCATTGCCGGAGCTGCAAATAATCAATTAATGCGTGAGACAGATGCGAAGGCTCTTCGAGACAGAGGGATTCTTTATGCTCCCGATTTTGTGATTAATGCCGGCGGGTTGCTCAACGTTGCTATTGAAATTGAACCAAATGGGTATTCTCCCGTAGAATCTCACAAGAGATGTCATCGGATTTATGATACACTCCTTGCCATATACGAAATTGCTGAGAAAAATGGGGAGTCAACCCATACTTCGGCGGTTGCTTTAGGGGATAACCGCATTCAGTTAGGGATTGGCAAAAGGGTTTCTTTACCGGTGTTTCACCACACAGCAGACTAGTGAAAAAATCATGGAATCCCTTTTAGGCGGTTTGCACCGTCATTTAACACGATCGATACAAGCTGCGTTTGCAGATGCATTAAAACCGGAAGAGCAAGAAGCGAATATCGCTCCTTGTGAACAAGAAGAGTTTGGTCATTATCAGTGCAATAGCGCTCTTCGTCTGTCAAAAATTCTCAAAATCAATCCGCGAGCTGTCGCGCAAAAAATTGTCGATCATTTAGACGAGAAACAAATCTATTCTAAGATTGAAATTGCGGGACCCGGTTTCATTAATTTCACATTCACCCCCTCTTTTTTGTCCCAAGGATGTCAAAGGCAGCTTTTGGACCCTCTTCTTGGCGCTAAGGCCCCTGAAAAAAAAGAAAAAGTCATCGTTGAATTTTCTTCGCCAAACGTCGCAAAAGAATTGCACGTAGGTCATCTTCGATCCACCATCATTGGGGATTGTTTAGCGCGTCTTTTTGAATTTTTAGGATATGACGTCCTTCGGTTGAATCATATCGGGGATTGGGGAACGCAATTTGGGATGTTGATTGCGTATATGCAAGAGGAAGCTCCAACTGTTTTGAGAGGGAGTGAAAAGACAGATCTCGAGCAATTGATGAAGTGGTATAGATCTGCAAAACTGAAATTCGATCAAGACCCTGATTTTAAAAAACGGTCCCAGTTAGAAGTAGTTCGTTTGCAAGCTCTTGAGACAGATTCGATGCATGCGTGGAAGCTCATCTGCGATATTTCAAGGAAGGGATACCAAGAGATTTACGATCTTTTAAATGTGAAAATCGTCGAACGGGGCGAGTCGTTTTATAACCCCCTTTTGAAATCTGTTGTCGATGAGCTTGAGCAAAAACATCTCATTCAAGTCTCGGATGGGGCGAAATGTCTGTTTTTAGACGGATTTAAAAATCGAGAGGGAGAGCCTCTTCCTATCATGGTGCAGAAATCCGATGGGGGCTACAACTATGATACGACCGATCTTGCAGCCATCCGTTACCGTATTTTTGTAGATAAAGCGGATCGAATTATTTACGTGACCGACTTAGGTCAATCGCTTCACTTTCAGATGATTTTTGCCGCAGCCCAAAAGGCTCTTTGGTTTGATCCTTCTAAAACGGAAATTGATCACGTAGGTTTTGGTCTTGTTTTAGGAACGGATGGGAAAAAGTTTAAAACAAGATCCGGCGACACCGAAAAGCTGATCGATCTTTTAAGTGAAGCGATCGATCATGCCCGCCTTCTTCTCAAAGAACGGACGACAGACATGCAAAGCGCTGAACTGGAGAGGCTTGCGAAAGTTTTGGGCATTGGCGCTGTAAAGTATGCGGATCTTGCGTCTAGTCGAACGAAGGATTATACGTTTAGTTACGAGAGAATGCTCCGTTTTGAGGGGAATACAGCTGTATTCCTCCTTTACTCCTATGTTCGGATTCAGGGGATTAAGCGGAAAATTGGGGCGGATATGGGCCAAATCCTGGCAAATCATCAGGTCCTTCTCTCTCACCCCTCGGAAATAGCCCTAGGACTGCATTTGCGCCGTTTTGGTGAGGTCTTGGATCTTATGGGAAGAGAACTCATGCCTAACCGAATGACTGAGTATTTATACGCTTTGGCAGAGAAATTCAATGCTTTCTTTAGAGATTGCCGGGTCGAGGGGACTCCTGAAGAGGGCTCTCGTCTCGTGTTATGCGAACTTACATCCCGGGTACTTAAGCAAGGGCTTCAGATTCTGGGCCTTGAGACTGTGGATCGGATGTAAGGACTCCTGAAAGTTCACAGAGGCGTTTGAAAAGGGCTTTTCGCGCTTCTTTGTTTTCATTAAATGGAGAAAGGTCTTGCGTTGTGTTTTCAAGAATAAATTTTTCCCAACTGCGTAAATCGACTTCTGGATGCACGCCGCTGAGTACGACAGGGCCGTTTCCAAATTTTGACTGTGTGATTGCGGGTGGTTTGCCTTTTATATCTTCATAGCGTGCGATGATTGTTTGATTTTGATAATCCGGATCCAGGCAAGGCCCTAAATTCCAGAAATATTGTCCATGGGCATCTGAGAGGGGGCTTAATCGACAGGTTTTTGCAGTTCCAAATAATGGGTAAGGACTCCCTAAAGTTTGATATCCATAGACCTTTCCTGGATAAATCTTCATGAGCGGGCTTTGGGCTAATTCGGTATAAGAAACTTCTGCGAAACGCTCTGTTTCAAGCCGTGTAACATATACGCTTCCAGCAATAATTGCTCCTGCGCAAATACCAAAATAACCATTCCCTGCGGAAACAAAATTTCGAACTTTTTGTGCGCAGTCGTTCCGCTTCATCCCTTGCGCCATCTCTATGGCGTTTCCTCCTCCGAAAATGACCGTAGATGCTGTTTCTTCCCATCCTCCTCTTGCAATATAGGATGAATCAAGAAACAGAGGCCTTCTGCCCTCTAGTCGAAGAGAGCCCGCTAAAGCGACTGTACAGTCAGAATCGGCGCCTTGATCATAATAAATAATAGGGTTTCTTGGGGTCGTTACGTTCATGATTGGATCCTTTTAAGATATGAAAACCCATGTTGCGCTATAAAAGTGCAATATGGGTTTTATCAAGCGAAGATAAGACTAAAAATTATACAACTTTCGTTGTGCGATTCAAGTAGTTTTCTTGGTATTGCTTGATATCATCTGTATGAATAACCCAAGCAGCTCCCTTACGGTGGGCTTTCATAAGACCGATGCGTGTCGCATAATAAACTTTCTGTGCTGGGATATTGAGAATTTTTGCTACGTGGTTCACTGAGAAGAAACCTTTGTGTGAGTCAAAAAGAAGTTCTCCACCGAACATTGATTTTGCTCTTGAATATTTATTGCGTCGATATTCATTCAGGTCGTCTAGATGAATAGTCCAACGTGTTGCGTCTTTTGTTGCTTTGAGTTTCTTTTGCTTAATCGCAACATAAATTGCCTGGCGCGTTACGTTATTAATGCGAGCCGCTTCAGTGATTGATACGACTTTCGTTTCACTGCTATTTTCTTGAATAGAGTCCATTGTTTTCTCCTAAAAGTTTAGTCTTTTTTTCGCTTGACCTAAGTAACATTTTAATTTAACTAATGTTGCTCGGTTTGTTTAGCTTATTTAAGCTTCTTTAGTAACTATTATTTCATAATAACGATTATATTTCAATCGTATTTTTAATTGATCGTTATGAAAATTTGGATTTGAAAATTTATTTTTTCAAGTACTTGATTGTAAGTTACTTGTGTTTATGTTTGTCTATGAGTCATGTAGAATTGAATGAGCCCTCTCAATTCACAGAAGGGGGGAGTCTTGGTTTTTCAACTTTTTTTTATGAGCAGGTTTGGGTATAATACCAAACGCAGCAAATAAATTCATATTTAAGCCGCGTGAAAGCTGTCGATAAATCGAAGATCGTAAGTGGCATTGTATGACTTCATACTATGCCACTTACGATCTTCGATTTTCGACGCTTTGACGCGCTTAAATATGAATTTATTTGCTGCGATTGGTATAAATGATCCGATGTGGCATAAAGGATAAAATCTAGCCTTTCATATTTTGGGCTTTTTTGAAGGATGTTCATGTTTAAGCGGATCCGTTTTTTACTGTGGCTGGTTTTAGTTGTTGGGGTGGCGGAGTGTAAGCAACCTCAGCTAAGTCCAAAAGATGTCAAATCTAAGGTGGATGAAATCCTCAAAGCCCACGTTTCCCATAAAGTGGTTTCCCTTGATCTGATGGGGAGAGTATTTCAAAACTTTCTCGAAGAATTAGACCCTTCAAAAACCTATTTTTTAGAAAGCGAGATCAGTCCTTGGTTGCAGCCATCACAGGTTACGCTTCAAACCGCATTGAAAGGGTATAAGACAGGAGATTTCTCTTGTTTTTATGAAATGCATTCGCTGTTTTTAAATACGATTGAACGGCGCAAAGTGTTTGAGGAAAGGATTTCTCAGATTCCTCTGATTAAGGGAGTGAAAAGCGAGGAATTTAAAGATTTGGCCTGGGCCCAAGATGAGGAAGGTTTATTAGATCGGCTTGTTCGGATTAAGTCATTGCAGCTGGAAGCTGTGGCAAAATTAGATGAGGATACGAAAGCGAAGTTTTTTCAGAGGATGGAAAAAAGACGTCTTAATCGAGAAGCTGAATTTTTAGAGCCAAATTTAGAGGAAAGGCAAAAACTTACCCTGTCTTGCGTTCTCAAGGCGATTGCGTCTTCGATGGATTCCCATACCAATTATTTTACTCCTGTCGAAGCAAACCAGTTTATGATTCAAGTGCAGCAGCGTTTATTTGGGATTGGCGCCCAGTTGCAAGATGATCTTGACGGGCTTCTTGTGAAACGAATCTTGGAAAACAGCCCCGCAAGTCAGAGCAATAAGATCAAAATCAATGATAAAATCATCGCGGTTAATCATGAACCTGTTGTAGGCCTTGATATTACAGAAGCGGTTGAATTGATTCGCGGAGAAAAAGGGACTCCCGTGCTTTTGACGATGCTGAGAGAGAGCGAAGAGGGCGGTGAGAGGAAAATCGATCAGATTGAAGTGGAGCTCGTTCGCGGCGAAGTGGTGCTTGAGGAAACAAGACTTGAGAGCGCTTTTGAGCCTTTTGGCGATGGGGTGATTGCCCATCTAAAGCTTTTCTCTTTTTACCAAGATGGGAAAAGCTCTTCAGCTCAGGATATTCGAAAAGCTTTAGAACAGGTGAAAAAAGAATATAAATTAAAAGGCGTTTTGCTCGATTTGCGCAGCAACTCCGGGGGCCTTCTTACGCAGGCAGTTTCTGTCACAGGACTTTTCATCAATAAAGGAATTGTTGTTTCTATCCAAGATAGCACAGGAAAGGTGCAGCATTTGCGAGAGGTTGAGGGGCGGCCTGTATGGGATGGTCCTTTATTTGTTCTCGTAAATAAAGCGAGCGCCTCTGCAGCTGAAATTGTGGCTCAGACCCTTCAAGATTATGGAAGGGCTGTTGTCGTTGGAGATCCCCACACCTTTGGAAAAGGTTCCTTTCAAACATTTACTTTGGATCCCATCAATAGCCAGAGGGTAAATCCACAGGGAGAATATAAAGTAACAAGGGGGAGATATTATACGGTCTCCGGAAAAAGCCCCCAACTCACAGGAGTTTCTTCAGATATTGTTGTCCCGGGGCTCCTCTCTCAGCTCGATATTGGAGAGGAGTTTGCAAAATTTCCTCTTGAAAATGATGTGATTGAACCCCATTTTGATGATGATCTTTCTGACTTGTCTCAATTGCATCGATTGCAGCTAGGCCCGATGTATCGGTATAATTTGCAGCAGAAAGTCGCAATGTACGAGCCTTACATCGACCTAATTAAAGAAAACTCTAAAAAACGGATCGATTTAAATAAAAACTATCAAAACTTTTTAACAGAGGTTGGGAAAAAGAATTTTGATTCAGAATCGGTGACGTTGTTTAGTCAAAATGACCTGCAATTAAACGAGTCTTTCAGCGTGATGAAGGATTTAATTTACCTGATGCAAGAAGAAACCCGATAGCGAAAAAATAGACTGCAGAGGAAATTGCAAAACTCCATTTGGGCGCAGTTTTGCGCTTTTGGCGTTGCTTTGGATTTTTCGCAAATCGTCTAAGGCCCAAAAGGTTATGCCGATTTGCGAAAAACCAAAGCAACGCCAAAATCATCAAAACTTCGCTCCAAAGCGAATTTTGCAATTCCCTCTTCATTAAAACGGCCTCTCCTGAGACAATGGATGTCGTTATAGGAGTTTTATTTCATGTCTGTCCGTGTTCGAATTGCCCCATCTCCTACAGGAGATCCTCATGTAGGTACTGCATATATCGCATTATTTAACCTGATTTTTGCCCGCCATTTTAAAGGAACGTTTGTTCTTCGGATCGAAGATACAGATCAGTCGAGAAGCCGGCCGGAGTATGAAAAAAATATTATGGAAGCTCTCCGTTGGTGCAAAATCATGTGGGATGAAGGTCCCGATGTGGGAGGCCCGTATGGCCCTTATCGCCAATCGGAAAGAACCGAGATCTATCAAAAGTATGTATATAAACTTGTAGAAACAGGCCATGCATATAAATGTTTTGCGACAGCTCAAGAACTTGCAGAAATGAAAGAAGTGGCTGCGGCTGCAGGAAGTAGGGTGGGCTATGATCGCCGTTACAGAAATTTAAGTGAAAAAGAGGTAAAGGAAAGAGAAGCTGCAGGTCAGCCCTTTGTGATCCGATTAAAAGTGCCTTTGAGTGGCGAGTGTGTGTTTGAAGATGCGATTAAGGGAACTGTTTCCACTCCTTGGGCGGATATTGACGATCAGGTTCTTTTAAAGTCCGACGGATTTCCGACCTATCACCTGGCGAATGTCGTCGATGATCATTTAATGAAAATTACCCACGTAATTCGGGGCGATGAATGGATGAGTTCGACGCCAAAACATATCCGTTTATATGAGTCTTTTGGGTGGACGCCGCCTACATTTATGCATATGCCGCTCCTTCTTGGCAAAGATGGGAAAAAGCTATCGAAAAGAAAGAATCCCACCTCGATATTTTACTTCCGAGATAGCGGATATCTTTCTGAAGCGCTTGTCAACTTTTTGACCCTGATGGGCTATAGTATGCCGGGCGATCAAGAGCTTTACACTCTCGATCAGTTAATTGAAGCCTTCGATCCGAAACGGATTGGGATTTCCGGCGCTTTTTTTGATGTCCAAAAACTCAATTGGGTCAATCAAAAGAAAATCATCGAAACGATTCCGGAAAATCAGCTTTGGCCAAGGATTGCGGAGTGGAGTTTTAACGATCAGTTCATGAAGAAACTCATGCCGCTTGTCCATACGCGGATTAAAACGTTTGGCGATTTTATCCAGCTTTGCGATTTTTTCTTCATCAACGATCTAAAGTTAACGCCGGAGCTCCTTTGCCCGAAAAATTGTTTGCCTGAGCTCATTAGCTGTATATATCAAGCGATGATTTGGGATATGGATAGCCAGGAAGACTGGACGGGAGTTGGGTTTGAGAAAGCTTCTCATGCTGTGGCTGAAGCCTTTGGGGTGCATCATAAAAAGATCGTGATGCAAGCTCTTTTCCCTGCGATGATGGGGAAAAATCAGGGGCCGCCTCTGTATGATTCCGTGACTTTGCTTGGCAAAGATAGGACGAGAGTTCGTCTCATGACGGCGATTGACGCGCTCGGCGGGATTTCCAACAAAAAAATTGACGCACTTAAAAAATGCTGGAATAAGAAAGATTGTAAGGACCTTGTAACTGCGCCTATCTAATTGTCTATTGAGGTCTCGGATTCACTTTCAACTTGAGTTTGTGAAATCACATACCCTTTATTGTAGGTTTGGTTTTGTGAGCAGCTAGACAAAATGATAGAGAGACAGATGATTGCGAAAACAGGTAGATATTGCAACATAGTTAAGTATCCTTTTTTTCTTTAATGTAATGATTGGGTTTCGAATTGTCTATGAAAAAGTATTCTCGCAGTTTGCCTTATGTCTCTCGGTTAAAAGAGAGGGCACTACTCACCAAAAGTTCTTCGACAAAGAAGACGTATCATATTGTTCTTGATACCTCGATGTGGGATGAGCAATATCAAGTGGGCGATAGCGTGGGGATCCTTCCCTCGAACGATCCAAAAGAAGTCGAAGCTATTTTAAAAAAGATTGGCGCGAGCGGATCCGAACTTATTCACGATCATCGAAGGGATGAATCGATTCCTATTTATGATTTTCTCAAATTGAGGGCCAATTTAGCAAAGGTGAACCGCTCGTTTATTTCTTTGCTTGTTGAAAATGGATTTTCATCACCTATTTTGCAGCCTTTATTGGAAAATAAGGAGAGTTTAGCAGAATTTATTCAGGCGCGCACGCTTCGAGAAGTTCTCGAATATGGCGTTTTGACGCCCATAGAACTTGCGAAAGTGGCAATGCCGATGCTGCCCCGTTTCTATTCGATTGCGAGTTCTCCGGCTGTATACCCCGATGAAACCCATCTCCTTGTGTCTTATGTCCAGTATCAATTGAACGGAAAAGAAAGGAGAGGCGTTGGAAGCCATTTTCTTTGTGATTTAGCAGATATTGGATCAACAGCAATCCCGATGTATGTGCAGCCGTCTAATCATTTTACTCTGCCACAAGACTCTGCATCCTCGATGATTATGGTGGGGCCGGGAACGGGTGTGGCACCGTATCGCGCTTTTCTCCAAGAAAGAATGGCCACACAAGCAACAGGACGCAATTGGCTCTTCTTTGGAGAGAGAAATCGGGAAACCGATTTTTATTACGAATCCTTTTGGACTGATTTGGAAAAACAGGGGCGTCTTCGTTTAGATCTCGCATTTTCTCGCGATCAAAATGAAAAATCCTACGTGCAGCATAAGATGTGGGAAAGGAGAAAAAGTCTTTGGCAGTGGATCCAAGAAGGTTCTTTCCTTTACGTCTGCGGAGATGCTGAAAAAATGGCCAGAGAAGTAGATGAAGTGATTTGCCGCATTGCCAAAGAAGAGGGCGGTCTTTCTGAAGTAGACGCAAATGCTTTTGTGAAGAAAATGCGTCAGGATAAGCGGTATCTCGTCGATGTTTATTAGACCTAGGGTTCTTAAAATTTTTCTGGATTCGATTTGCGTATTTTATCCCAAAAGACTTGGATCGCTCGTTGCGCTTCTTTGTTGTTCCTTGGCTGAGAACGCTCTGTTGGAAATGTGAACTGATTAAGTTCTTTGAACGTTCCTCCTTTGCGTTCATGCTTTTTTGTTATTCGGCAGCGTTCATGGATATCTGGCGTTTCTCTATTGAGGTTTTGCGGATTAATTTTTTTCGGGGGCCCCATCGGCTCGATTGATTGCGGTTCAGGGGATATTTCTGAGGAGAGAAAAGGAAAAAGGCAACTCCAGAGGTTCGCTACACCTGTTAAGAAATAAGCTCGGGTGAAAGTATTATATGCGTTGGGCTTCCCTGATTGAGGGGATGAAATCGGAGCCATGGATTGGGTTTCTGTTAGTTTTGGACGGTGGTGATGATTGCAAAGCACTGGATCCCGTCGCCACAGCCAAAATCTGTCAGCCCATCTCCCGAGGTCGCTGTAATTCCCACTTGCGTCATTTGAAGAGAAAGGACTTTTGCGATTTTTCTTCGCATGGTGTCAATTTTTCCTTCAAATTCAGGGCGCTTTCCTTCAATAGAAATCGCAACATGGACGATCTTTTGTAAAGGAATTGTTTGAAGCGCTTTTTCAAGGTATACTTGGCTATCGGTAATCCCGTCTTTTCGGCAAAGATCGCGAGCAATTCCGCCTAAAATAGGGACGCCGGAAAGAGACGTGATGCTGTTGCAAAGTGCGTGATAGACGACATCGCCATCAGATTCAGCGTCAAGGCCCGGAACCCCGTCAAAAATAACTCCGCTGATGATGCACGGCTTGGAAGAATCAATAGGTAAGAATCTGCGGCTGTTTTGCCCGATTCCTGTTCGGTATATAGGTGGCTTTTCTTGCATATAGGCTTCTTGGATTCCAAATTATACTCAAATCGCACTTAAATGTCAGGTCTCAGAGTGGGAAATAATTTTTTTAAGAAAGAAAACAAGGGTTTTTTTGCACATCTGTTTGGTCTAAAACTTTATTTGATATATGATATAAATCATTTAATTGGATAAGGGCCTACATGGAAACTTTAAAGGTGCGCGGTGGAAAGTGTTTGAAAGGATCAATTCGCGCAGCTGGGGCGAAAAATGCCATGACAAAGCTCCTTGTGGCCTCTCTTTTATCAGATAAAAAATGTGTCTTCCATAACGTTCCCAATATCGGCGATGTCGAGATTACGCTGAATCTCTGCAGAGAAATCGGCTCTGAAATCAAGTGGGATAAAAAAAATAAAACACTCGAAATCATTACTCGTGAATTAAAAACCTCGTATGTCCCGCAGAAATATTCAGGAGCCAATCGCATTCCGATTTTAATGATCGGCGCACTCCTTGGAAGAACGGGGGAAGATATCATCGTCCCTACAATCGGCGGCGATTTAATTGGCGCAAGACCTGTTGATTTTCATATCCAGTCCTTGAAAAAATTAGGCGCTCATATTGAATATCGGGAGATGAAAAAGGAAGGGGCCTATTTTGCTCAAGCGCACCAGGGCTTAAAAGGGAGTATTATTGCTCTTCCGTATCCTTCTGTTGGCGCAACGGAAAATACAATCTTAGCCGCAGTGCGAGCGAAAGGGACAACATTGATCAAAAACGCTGCGATTGAACCCGAAATTATCGATCTTATTTTATTTTTGCAGAAATTAGGAGCGAATATCACTGTGGATGCAGATAGGACAATTTGTATCCAACATACAGATCGGTTTAACGAAGTGGAACATACGGTCATGACAGATCGCAATGAAGTGGCCTCTTATGCGATGGCGGCTATTGCGACGAAGGGACGGGTATTTATTGAAGGCGCTGAGCATCTTCACATGATTGGGTTTTTAAATAAATTAAGAGAGATCGGCGGCGGATTTAAGGTCATGAAAAATGGGATCGAATTTTTCTTTGATAAAGAATTGCGCGGCGGCGTTCATCTTGAAACCGATGTCCACCCAGGATTTATGACTGATTGGCAGCAACCTTTCGTTGTCCTTCTCACGCAGGCAAAAGGGACTTCGGTTCTCCACGAAACTGTTTATGAAAATCGATTTGGATACACGCAGATGCTCAAAGAAATGGGCGCAGACATTGATCTCTTCACCCACTGCTTAGGCGGTAAATCTTGCAGGTTTGCTTCGAGTGATCATTTTCATAGTCTCGTTGTTAAGGGCCCGACGGTTTTGAAGGCGCGCGAGTTTTCCATACCCGATCTACGGGCCGGATTTGCCTACGTTATGGCGGCCCTTTTAACCCCGGATGTCAGTACGATTTCCAATGTCGATTATCTCGATCGGGGCTATGAAGATCTTGTGGATAAGCTGGTCTCTTTGGGAGCTGATATCGCTCGCCATCCTCTCCCGATGAAGAAGGGGAAAGAAGTAAAAAAAATACTCTCCACACAATTGTTTGACAAGGCGAAGACTACAGTTTAAAATGTCTCCCTATGTCTAAGAATATCCCCCTTTGGAGAGAGTTGCAAAGGGAAAATTTTACACGCCTTGAGCCACTACTTGCATTTCTCGAACTTTCCGAGACTCTTCGCGATCAAATATTTCATGACTCTAAATTTTCGTTGAATGTGCCTCTGAGACTTGCCAAAAAAATGGCAAAAAACTCAATTGACGATCCCATTTTTCGTCAGTTTGTCCCTTTACGTGAGGAGGGGATAGTCACTCCCGGTTTTGTTTTGGATCCGGTAAAAGACCAAACTTTTTGTAAAACAGAGAAATTACTGCAGAAATACCGCTCGCGAGCTCTATTAGTTACCACGAGCGCGTGCGTGATGAATTGCAGATTTTGTTTTCGGCAAAATTTCCCCTATGAAAAAGAGATTTTTGGATTTGAAAAAGAACTTAAGTACATAGAAAACGATCCGTCGATTTCTGAAATCATTTTAAGCGGCGGAGATCCTTTGTCCTTAAGCGACCAGACGCTATCTTCGTTATTCAATGCAATTGATAAAATACCCCACATCAGAAGAATCCGTTTTCATACGCGCTTTCCGATAGGAATTCCGGAGCGGATTGATGATTCATTTCTTAAAATTCTAGACCTAAGCCAAAAGCAGATTGTTTTTGTGATCCACTGCAATCATCCGAGAGAGTTGGATAGCGATGTGATTTGTCATTTAAGGAAAATTTTAGCCTTAGGAATCCCGCTCTTAAATCAATCTGTTTTATTAAAAGGGGTGAATGATGATGAATCAACTCTTTTAGAGCTTTCAGAAAAATTAAGCAGCAACGGAATTATTCCCTACTACCTCCATCAGTTAGATTTAGTGCAGGGAGCTTCCCATTTTCAGGTATCTGATGAGAGGGGTGTTGCGCTTGTTCAATATTTGCAGAAACATACTTCAGGCTACGCAGTCCCTCGTCTCACAAGAGAAGAGGCTGGGCGTTCAAGCAAAACTTTTATCTATTAATTCTGTTTTGTCTTATAATAATTGTAAATAAAAATTATGGAGTTTTATGGAAATACAATCAAATAATGATTCGTTTTGCACAATCCCTTTGGATCTCACGTATTCAAGTGAAGATTTTAAGCTGATTTCTAAAGGATTTACCCCAAGAAGTATGGATGATAGATGGATAATTTCTGTAAATAATGGGCATATTTATATCAGCCGAAGCTGGACTCAAACTTTGATATACGATTGTTCTTATGAGCAATCGGAAAAGGGAACTTGCATTACTTCAATGCGTGTAGACCGAAACAGAATAGTAAGTGATGCATTTGATGCTGGAGTTGTGAAAAGCTTATTCGAGCGGTATATCTTTGGCAGAATGGACTAAAAAAGCGGCCCGAAAAAGAAGAAGACGGCATAGAGAATGAGTGTGGGGATGAGCGCTGCGATAAATAAATAGATCGGGTTGATCCCCCCCTTGAAATGGTGTTTTAAGATCGCGTAGCCGGCAGGATTTGGGGCGTTTGCAATGACTGTAAGGCCGCCTCCGGCAATCACTCCCGTAAAGATGGCATACTCAAAAATTTTCCCCCAATTTGGAATGAGTGAAGCTAGGTAGGAAATTGCTGTATTATCGTTAAATCCTGTCAGAGCAATGGTTATCCCCATCACAGAAAGGGGGGATCTTCCATATAATAAATCCACCACCCACCAACCTTGTAAGCCTCCATGGATGACAAGTCCTGCCAGGAAAAGCCCGATCAGCATGGGATGACGAACGCGGATTGGGTATTGATGTTCGCGGGTGAGTTGATGAAATCCGAGATAAAAAAGAAAACTCGCGATGAATACTGCCGGATAATGGGATACAATGACTGTCCAAATAATAAAGAGAACATGAACAGAGGTAATCCAGTAAGGGACTTTGGGCTCTATAGGCGGTGGCTTTGTTTCTCCGAGGGAAGGGGGCTTTCTCATTTGTCCAATTTCTTTTCGGAAATAAAACCAGTACAAGAGATTCGACAAAATAATTCCCAGGGCGGCTTTCCATCCAAAGGCTGTGAATACGTCTAAATTTGTCCAATTCCAATTGTGTGCCAAGACAAGAACAGCCGGAGATGCGAAGTTCGTGAGGACTCCTCCCACAGAAATGTTAACAAAAAGAAGGGCTAATGTGGCGTAGGCCAGTTTTTTGCTTGGAAGGTAGGTGTAAAACTGACGACCGAGTAAAAGGGCGCATAGCGTCATGGCGCCGGCTTCCGTGATGAGAGATCCCATGAGAGGGCCAATTGTGAGGACAACAAACCACCAAGAAGAGAGAGATCCTCCCAGGCACTTTGCGCACCATTTCATGGCGGTTTCCGCAATATGAACGATCGGTCTTGAGGCGGTGAGAGATAAGATCACAACGACAAATAGAGGTTCTGTGTAGTCCCTTGTATTGATATATTGAAGCGCAGTTTGGGCATTATAAAATAAGGCGATTGCGATAAAGAGGGGGATCACCCAAAAAGCGAAAACAACTTCAACCTGAGAGAGGAAAAAAAGGATCAAAATCGGGATGGTTCTTTTTTGCGCTTTCCTTTCTAGTTTTTCTGCCCATCTCTGAACTCGGAATGTAGAGAGTGTGTGGACAATTGCGCAAATGAAAATGATGAGCGCCACAATATGAAAAGGGCTGATCTCAAGCATCTCCAAATGAAGAACGGAGGGAGCTTTAAGACAGTCTAGCTTTGCAGGGTGTTTTATGGTTTCGGCAAGTAGGCTCATTTACCGTTACACATATCATAAGTGGGATAATTTTTTCACAAATAAAACCCACTCCTCAAAGGAGAGCGCCTCCGGCCTTGCATCTTCCCTTAAAGAAAGGGATTTTAGGCATTTTTTGATCTCTTCAGAGGGGCCAAAATCCTGAAGCGAAGTACTCAGGCATTTTCGTCTTTGTTGAAAGGCTCTTCGCATGATCGGGAAAAAATGAGGGGCAAGTGCGTGGTCTACCGGATGCGAAAGAAGGTGGATCACAGCAGAATCAACGGAGGGTTTTGGATAGAAGCAACCGGGAGGAACGGTAAATTGACTCTTTAGCGTCGCATAAAATTGTGCAAAGAGTGTGAGAGAGCCAAAATCCTTACATCCATGTTTGGCAAAAAGTCGGGTGGCCACTTCTTTTTGAACCATAAGAGTAAGAGATGTAAAGGGATGGGCAAAACATTTTTCCAAAAGAGGCGTTGTGATGTGATAGGGAAGATTTGCAACAACTTTTTGGTACGGAATTTTTGAGAGGTCAAATTCAAGAGCGTCAGCAGGATAAACAGTCAGGCGGCGATCTTTTGTTTGAAGTCGCGTGAGCGCCTTTGCGAAAACAGGATCTTTTTCAATGGCATAGACTGTAGCTCCAGCTTCCAAGAGAAGGGATGTGATGGAGCCGGGACCGGGCCCAATTTCTAAAACGATATCGCCGGGGGAAATCTCGGCTGTCTGGATGATTTTTTTCCCCACGTTACTGTCTATCAGGAAGTTTTGCGAAAGACCTTTTTTAGGGACTGTTCCAAGCTCTTTTAAAAAGGGGATGAGTTCGGATAGGTTCATGAAGCTCTATTGAAGAGAAAAAGGATGAAAGTCTTCCGGAACATTCTCATAGAAGGGATGGTTCTTGCGAAGCTTATTTAAATAGGAGGAAGATTCTTGAGCTACCGCTTTTTGAATCAACTGGTCTCTGAGGGAATGGGCCAGCGTGTCAAATTGGGGCGCCGGATGAAAAGTTTTCTTGTTCAAATAAAAAATTCGGGCCACAACTTTATTGTCGACTTTGCTCATTTGTAAAATAGGTGCGCTATATGTCCCGGGTGTTAATGGCGAAAGGGCTAACTTGTGGGCGTCTGATAATTCTTTATCCGTTGCCACAAACTCTGATGAAACTTGAATCGCAGGATCGAGTTCCTGAAGGAGGGCAATGGCAGCCTCTGGACTTAAAGACTTCTCTATAAGGATTTTGCGCGCTTTTTCCGCTGTAAGTTCGGGAGTATCTCCTCGAACCGCAATAACGCGATAGGTGAGTTCTTCGAAAGCGGGATTTTCTTTCACATGAATTCGGAAAGCTTGTCGGATATCTTGCGGAGTTACTTGACTGATTGCTTTTGAATGGATGAACCACCAAGTCATTCTTTGCACGAGGAGTTCGTCTTTCACAATTTTCCACGTTTCGTCAAAGGTAAGGCCGATGCGATCGAGGGTAAACATGATGTTTGGGCCAAAACGGGATTCCATTTCTTCTCGCACATCTGTGTCGCTTAAAGGAATCTGTTTTTCTTCGGCTTCTGTTAAAATCAAGTGATGGTCGATCATTTCCATGAGAACATGGCGCCAGCTCCCTTCGTAGAATTGGCAGCGCGCCGCGGTAGAGTGCTCTAAATGAGGGTAGTTTCGATGAAACGCGAGATCCATTTTCTTTTTTACATCGATGACAGAAATCGTCTCTCCGTTGACTTTTGCGAGGATCGAATTTTGGATGGCGATCTTTTGATCGTCTGAAAAATCGACTTGCGGAACTGTTGTTGCAAAAGCGACAGTTGCGAAAAGAATAAAGAAAAGTCTCATCATGTTTAATCTTAAGTTTGATAGCTTTTGAGGAGTATAGCAGACCTTTTAATTTCTGAATACGGCGCAGAAAAAACCGTCCATGCCTCCCGGCTGAGGGAGAAGGAAAAGGGGGTCTTTCTCTAATTTTACGGGCAGCGTGCTCAAAATATATTGAACGGCGTCTTGGTTTTCTTCTTGGAGAAGACTGCACGTTGCATAGACGAGTTTTCCCCCCGGTTTTAGATATTTAAATGCCTCAAGAATAATGGCCTTTTGTTCAGAAATGAGTTTTTCGACCATCAACGCATCGATCTTCCATTTTTGGTCCGGATTTCTTCTCAGAGTTCCTGTGCCGCTACAGGGGACGTCAATTAGAACCCAATCGCATTTTCCGAGGATTTTTTTTAACTGTGGGTGCATGGGCTTAAGGAATTGGGCGTTTTGAACCCCTGCTCTTCTTAGGCGAACGCGCGCTTCGTTTAAAGCAGAAAGGCGAATATCGTGGAGATAAATTTGTCCTTTCCCTTTCATTTTGTGGGCAAATCCAAGAGTTTTTCCTCCTGAACCGCTGCAATAATCAAGGATGCTTTCTCCCGGCTTAATCTCGATGAGATCGGAGATGAGTTGGCTTCCTTCATCTTGGATTTCAAATAATCCTTCTTTGAATTCAGGAAGAGAGAAAAGGGGTTCTCTTTTATGAAATTTAATGCCGGCCTCGGAGTGGTTGCAAGGAGAGATAGAAAATCGGTCCTTCCAAAGTGAAATCAGGTTTTCGCGCGTTGTTTTTAAGGAGTTGACTCGAATTGTGGTTGGCGCTTCTTGGTTGAGAATTTGCCCCAGTAAACCGGTTAACTCTTCGCCAAATTGAGCGTAAAATCGTTCAAAAATAAATCGGGGAAGTCCGAGTTTTTTCTCTTGAGGAATGGACGGATCTTGATTGATTTTCTCCCAATTGATAGTGCGGAAGAACTCGATTGGATTTTGGGGAGAGAAGTGATCGATGAGCGATTTCCATCGCATCATTCCGTAAATTGTATTTCCTATGATTTTCCTGTCTTTTGCTCCAAGATTTTTGTGATCCTTGAAATAATGGCTTAAAGAAAGATCCAGAGGTTTCTTGGCTTCAAAAAATATTTTGAAGAAATTTTGGATGTGGCGGTCAAGAAAGGATTGTTCCATGGCCGCATAGTCTATCATAAACACTGGAAAAATATCAGTGGTTTTGCGATTCTTTGGAATTATGAAGCTATTTCGTTTAGGAATTCTTACGATTTCTCGGTTTTTTGCGAGCGCCGTTTTCTTGGCGGGCGCGGTAAAAAATATTTTATTTTGGCATGAGACCGAAAGAGGCGTCATGGACGTTTTAGCGGAATGGCAGTCCCATTTTGGGTTTTCTCAGGATTTACAAGTCTTTTTTTCGGTCTTGATCTCTTGGGGGTCTGTCCTCCTTCTTTTTGCTACAGTTCTTATGCTCGCAGGAGGTCTTATGCTCTTACTCGGGATCAGAGAAAAGCTGGCCCTTTCCTTGCTGATTGTTTTTTTAATTCCCGCCACTATTTTATATCACCCTTTTTGGTGGGTGGATGGAGTTACGCACGAACTTCAAGTCGTTATGTTTTTGAAAAATCTTGCGATATTGGGTTGCTTATTGCAGCTTCTTGTCCGCGAAGAGCCCGTAGAGTCTATGAGGATGTCTGATGAGATGGAAAGACAGTCTTCTATGCGGTTCTAGCCTTGTTATTGTTGCGTTTGGACAGAGTTTTTTAATTCCTTATCTAGGAATGTTCGCAGCAGCTTTTGGCCTGACTCTTTTTTGGATAGGTATTGCTCACCGAAAAGATCGGTTTTGGCTATCGGTTTTTTGGTTTTCACTCGTTCAAGCCATTCAGCTTTCTTGGTTTACATCTATAGAATATATGGGTCCATACATTCTGGTGGTTTACGGATGTTTGATTTTTCTTATCGGCTTGCAGTTTGGTTGTCTTTCTTTCTTTTTAAAAAAAGGGAGAGAGATTTCTTTGAGCGATTGTTTTGCTCTTGGAGGTTTGTGGGTTATTTTAGAATGGCTTAGAACGTTCTTTTTCACGGGATTTACTTGGAATCCCATTGGCCTTGCGCTTGCTGATTCATCGTACGCCATTCAATTTGCTGCCCTTTTTGGCGTTTATGGGCTTTCCTTTTGGGTGATCTTCGTCAATGCGTTTGGTCTTTATGCGCTACATTCTTGGAAAAAAGGGTCCGTTTGGGCTTTTTTGGTTTTTCTCCCTTACTTATATGGATTTGGACAGCAAGAGTGGGTGAAAAGAAATGTTTCGGAAGAGGGGACGGTTTTGGTGTCTCTTGTCCAAACAGGTATTTTACCGGAGCAAAAAGATCTCTTTTTCGATCGACAAGAGTCTTATATCCCTCCGTTAAACCAATGGGAGAGAATTTTTGAGCAAATAGAAAAGACTGCCGGGTCTGATTTGATCGTTCTTCCTGAAGCTGCCATATCGCGTGGCGCTTCCCGTTATGTTTACCCGATCGAAATGGTTAAATCTCTTTGGATCTATTATTTTGGGGAAGATTCGATCGGGGACTTTCCCTCTTTGGAGGCTCCTTTTGCGAGGATGGTCGAATATCAAGGCGAGAGGCTATGGAAGGTAACAAATGGATTTATTGTCCAAGCTCTTGCCAATCATTTCAATGCAAAAGTAATTGTCGGGTTCGATGATCAAGACGGGGACTCCCATTACAACGCAGCGTTTTATTTTAAGCCACAAGGTTTTTCTGGCGAGCGTTATGAAAAAAGGGTTTTGGTTCCTGTGGCTGAGTATATTCCATTTTCCGGGTTTTCGTTTGTTTCAGAGTTTTTATCTGATCAATTTGGGATTGGGGATTCTATGCAGACAGGGACAGAGGCGAAAATATTTTCTTCATTTTGTCCGATTGGAGTGTCTGTTTGTCTTGAAGAAACGTATAGCCATTTAATTCGAGATTTGCGGCTTAAAGGAGCTCGTCTATTTGTCAATGTGACAAATGATGTGTGGTTTCCTCATACTTGTTTGCCGGAGCGCCATTTTCTGCATGGGAAGATCCGTTCTGCTGAAAATGGGGTGTATTCGCTTCGCGCTTGCAATACAGGAGTTACCGGAGTTATCGATTGTCTCGGGGGGGCGGTGAAAGTTTTGAGCTCTTCAGATGAGAATGTCGATATACTCAAAGTCTCAATCCCTCTTCGTTCGTTTCATACGATCTATACATGGTGGGGCAATTGGGCTATTCTCTGTTGGAGTTTTTTCTTTTTGCTGTTTAGATGGAGGTATAGTATACTCGAGATATATAGGAGTATGCGTTGGTCGATTTTCTTTCAAAAGAAATGCAAAAAACTCTGAAGGAATCGATTCGGGTTTCCGGGATTGGGATTTTTACCGGCGAGCCGGTTGAAGTTACTGTTTTGCCCTCTCCGGTTGATACAGGGTTGATTTTTCAAAGAATAGATCTAGACGGCTCTCCGGAGATTCCTGCGAGGCTTGATTTTGTTCAAGAATCTTCCCGATGTACGCGCCTTGGGACTGGCAAGGCAAGCGTTGTGATGGTGGAGCATCTCCTTTCAGCTCTCTATGCATACGGAATTGATAATGCGAAGATTGTGGTTAAAGGGCCTGAAATTCCCGGGTCAGATGGGAGTTCTAAGATTTTTGTGGATTTGATAGAGAAGGTGGGATGTCAGGTTCAAGATAGACCGGCTCGGTGTATCGCGATTGATCAGCCTCTGTATTGGTCGAGTGGTAACATTCATCTGGTTGCTTTGCCAAGCGAAGATTTTAAGCTCAGTTACACGCTGCATTATCCGAATTCCCCACTCATTAAATCGCAGTACTATTCTTTTTGTTTAACTCCTCTTCGGTATCGAGAAGAGATTGCTTCGTGTCGCACATTTTCTCACTACGAAGAAATTCTCCCTTTCATCGAAAAGGGGCTGATCAAAGGCGGCGGACTGGACAATGCCTTGGTGATCAAGGGAGATAAAATTTTAAATCCTGAAGGGGCGCGTTTCCCTGATGAGATGGTCCGGCATAAGATTTTAGATCTGATTGGAGATCTTTCTTTAATTGGATCTAGGCTTTGTGCTCATATTATTGCAATATGTTCCGGCCATTTAGCGAACGTTGCTTTCGGAAAAATCCTTTCCTCTAAACATACTTTACCTACAATGGTCCGTAAGGTGTGTTGTGAATTGCAATCTAGGAGCTCTTAATGTCCGGACGTCCTTTTGTTTTAACTTGTAAGCAAATAAAAAAAATATTGCCTCATAGTTATCCATTTCTTTTGGTTGATGGAGTTGTTTCTATTAATTTGGAAGAAAATGAAATTGTTGCTGTGAAAAATGTAACAGTAAACGAACCCTTTTTTCAGGGCCATTTCCCCCATGTTCCGATTATGCCCGGAGTGTTGATTTTAGAGGCTCTTGCGCAAACGGGAGGGATTTTGGTGCATCAAAAAGGTTATGATAAGAAAATAGCTGTTCTTTTGAACATAACTGATGCTAAATTTCGGAGAGCTGTAGTGCCGGGAGATGTTCTCCACCTTTATGCAAAAGGTATACACATAAGTGGTACAGGGGGCAAAATGGAGACGAAGGCGATGCTCGGAGACCAAGTGGCGGCTGAAGCGAATATCAGTTTTGCTTTGGTAGATAAAGATAAATTGTAAAATAATTTAAGCGGAATCTCATGTCTAATATTCATCCTCAAGCCATCGTAGAGCCGGGAGCCAAGATCGGGCGCAATGTTATTGTTGAGCCTTTTGCTGTGGTTAAGGGAACTGTCACTTTAGATGACAATGTAGTCATTAAATCTCACGCGTATATTGATGGAAATACGACAATTGGTGAAGGGACTATCATATGGCCTGGCGCGAGCGTCGGGACCAAAACGCAAGATTTAAAGTTTCGCGGCGAAAAAACATATGTTGTCATCGGGAAGCATTGTGAGATACGAGAGTTTGTCACAATCAATTCTTCCTGTCAGGAAAATTCAACTGTCCGCATCGGCGATCATTGTTTGATCATGGCCTATTGTCATGTGGCTCATAATTGCGAAATTGGAAATCACGTTGTGATGTCAAATAGTGCGATGTTGGCAGGTCATGTTGTTGTGGGGGATTATGCGATTATCGGAGGAATGACTCCGGTGCATCAATTTTCTCGGATCGGAAGTTACGCGATGGTGGGCGGTTTTAGCAGGGTCCCTCGCGACGTCCCTCCCTACACGATCGGGGGTGGGTTTCCGTATAAATTTGGCGGTATTAACATCATTGGATTAAAGCGCCATAAATTCCCGCTGGAAGTGAGAGTTGCGTTAAGTAAAGCGTTTAAACTCACCTACCGTTCAGGCCTTCATCTTCAAGATGCGGTCGCTTTAGTGCAAAATGAAGTAGAGCCGTACAAGGAAGTGCAGCATTGGATTGACTTTTGTCGAGCGTCTAAACGAGGACTGATCGGTTTGGAAGGGGTGACGAAATCTCCTTCGCAGGCAGGTGATGGGGAAGAGCAGTTCTTTGAAGAGTAGAATCGTATTTTTTGGGACGCCCCATTTTGCGGCTGAGATTTTGCAATTCCTTGCGGCGTCTCAGGTCCCAATTGTTGGTATTGTTACGCAGCCGGATAGACCTCGCGGGAGATCGGATAAGCCCGTTTTTTCTCCTGTTAAGGAAGCTGCAACTATTTGCTATCCAAATGTTCCCCTATTGCAGCCGGAAAAAGCCTCGCAGGATGCCTTTTTACACGCACTTTTTTCTCTAGAGGCAGATCTCTATGTAGTCGTGGCCTATGGTCAAATTTTAACGCAGAGACTCCTTTCCCATCCTTCCAAAGGGTGTATTAATATTCATGCAAGTCTTCTTCCCAAATATCGGGGCGCAGCCCCTATGCAGCGGTGTTTGATGGCGGGAGATAAGGAAACGGGGATTGCCATTCAAAAGATGGTGAAACAGCTAGATGCCGGCGATGTGATTGCCGAGGCGCGGATAGAGATTCCTATTGAAATGACATTAAGCGAACTAGAAAAAGAGCTTTGCAACGTCTCGAAACCGCTCCTTCTTAAAGTTCTCCAAGAATTCAATGATGGGATTCCTGAAAGTACGCCCCAAGATCATGCGTTAGCCACATATGCTTCGAAAATTGAGCCTGAAGATGGGGAAATTCATTGGAATGACGCGGCAGAAAAGATCCATAATCTGATCCGGGCATTTTCTCCTCGTCCCGGAGCCTGGAGTTGGCTTGAATCGAAAGGGAAAAAGATCAAAATTCTTCGTTCAAAGTTAATCGCTGACGCCCAAGGAACTCCTGGACAGGTTCTCTCTTCTGATGGGATTGTTGCCTGCGGGAGAGGTGCGATACAGATTCTCGAAGTGCAGCCCGAGGGAAAAAAGGCAATGACTTGGGGCGATTGGTATCGCGGCTCCCACAAATTTTCTCAATTTTCTCTATAAAAATTTTTTTCTTTTCTTTAACAAAGACCTTACATATACTCTCCGCTATTTTTAATAACTTTAGGAAGGTAATATGACGTCAGCAGCAGGAACACTATGTGGAATGAAGATTTCACTTAATCAAAATAAGTCGCAGTGGGTTGGGGAAGAGTATAAGCCAAGGTCTTTTGGTAGTATTTTGCTTGGGTATTTGGATACAGCAAACGGGGGCCCTTTTAGGACCTTGCAAATCGGCGGGAAATTGTGCTCTCTTTTAAGTTTGATTTCGAGCAATGGCAATTTTTATAAAGAAGCCGGGAAAATATGTACAGGCGGTTGGACAGCCACAATTATTCCTCGCGTTCCGGGAGCGTTTGTAGAGGCAAAAAAAGCGATTGCGTCTGTTTTTAGTGCGCCAAGCCAGTTGCCGGGTTCATTTGTCCGAAAATGCGTTACCGCAGTTCAAGAATCGGCGACATTTATTGCTGCAGCAGGCTACGCAACAGCTCCGTTTTTAGTATTGTCACAGAAAACATCTAAATTAGGCAATTCTGTTTTTAAAGCCGCAGAAACGTCTTCTTTTGTTGGGGACTCTTGTGAAATGGTAAAAAGTGGTGGCGACATGATGAAAACGCGAGCCATGCTCCTCGCAGCGAAGGCAACGGATGGAGTTTCTTCAGAACTTACATCAATGCTGGCTGATTCGGAGAAGTTATATTTCATGAAAACGATGAAGGCGGTTTGTTCTGTAGCCTCTTTTGTTCTTGGGTTAGCCTTTGCGGCGACAGGTCTCGGCGTTCTTCCCGGGTGCGCAATCATGGCTGCATCGATTTCTTTGGCATCGTCCTTATTTGGTGCCGGAGCTAATTTACAAGCAGAGGGCATGAAGTATAAGAGCATTCAGTTTTATGATGATCGACATGTGCAATTAGTAGCACCTAAAGAACCTGCTTTAAAACCTGAAGAAGTAGTTAAGGCTCCAGTTGCTCAAGCGAGCGCGCCTGTTCCTAAAGATCCTTATCATGAAGAATGGACGATCGGGAAAGGAATCGAAAATGCAACAACAGCCGTGAAATCCGGATTTGCAGCCGCGAAATCCAAACTAGAGGGTTTAGGGAGAGCATAGAATTTTCAGGAAAGAATTCTGATTTTTCTGTTTTAGGGAGGGTTTCCTCTATGGGGGAAGCCCTCTTTTTTTAT
>CAZQNB010000016.1:0-17374 GCA_964594545.1 uncultured bacterium
TCCGAACTGTATGTATACAGACAGACAAAAGAATAAATTGAGAGAACAACTTCGCCATTGCAAGACCTTTGTAAATCTTGAGTTCGAAAAAAAGAGACCTGGCAAACCCCAACCCCCCAAATCACATTTCATTGCGTTTGAAGATCCTTCTATTAAGAATCCCGAAGCAGCCGAGCTGGCTCGTCATTGCACCTCAATATTAAACAGTCTTCGAAGAGAAATTTCAAAGGATCCGTCAAAAGTCTCTGAACTATCAAAAACTGTTAGGGATAACTTTGCAGGTGCATATAATTTTGCATTACAGCGTTCTCCTTCCGAAGGTGTTGAAATAAAAAAAACGTACGATTTTTGGATGGATTCACTAAACAGATTATCCAAATAAAAAAAGAGGACTATACCGTTCGTAATTGAACAATCGGTGTTTGGACGGGTTCAAAGCGCCAAAAATCGATTAAAAAAAAGGGGGCTGTATTCATTCAATACTGCCCCCTTTTTTTTAATCGATTTTTGGCAGCTTTCAATCCCGACCAAACACCGATTCTTCAATCACGAGCGGTATATACCGTTCGTAATTGAACAATCGGCGTTTGGACGGGTTCAAAAGCCGAGTTTAAATAAAATAGGGGTGGTTTAATACATCGCTCATTCGAAATTCTTGAGCAGAAGTCTCTTCGCTCTCTTCTGAATTTAAGCAAAGCATTTTTTGTAAGAGATCTTTTAGATTTTCGTCTTGAATGTTCGTTTCAATCGTTTCTCTGATGATTTCCTCTGTCGCATTGGATAAGTAAACAAACGGAATTTCATTACTGAATCGATTGGGGTATTTTGATTTTAGGTTGTTTACGACACTTTCTGCTAATGATATTCCGGTATACACCTCATAGAATGTAGCTGCTAGTGCATAGACGTCGCGGGCGTAGGGAGATTCCTCATTGTCCTGCAGGAGGTGTCTTTCGTTGGGCGACCGATAGATTAGGGTTCCTGCTGAGTTTTTGGGTTTTGGGAACGTCGGATCTCCCACCTTCCAACTACATCCAAAATCGATCACAACAGGTGTTCTTTCTTCACGGTCGATGAGAATGTTTTCAGGTTTGAGATCCCAGTGAACGATTTGATTTTCGTGAAGCTTATGAATCGTTTCTCCCATCTGTTTAAAAGTCGTCTTCATCTCGTCTTTTGATGTAAATTCAGAAGAATTTAAAGGCCCTTTATAAAGAGGAGTAATATAATATACTTTCTTTGTTTCAGCGTCAGAAAACACCAATTCAATACTAATTACTCCCTTGATGTTTAATCTGTTAATTGTTTTTACGATCCTGATTTCTTGCGTGATTTGTTTGAGTTGATTTTCTTCAGAATCACGGGAGCGATTAAAAGGACTGGCCACCAATGCTCGTGGGGTGGGGCTTCGTTTTCGGGTGGGTGTATTTTGCCCTAGCCTCATTGCGTAAGCTTCCTCGACCCTCTTAAACGCTCCTTGCCCCAGCAAATTTCCCACGTTAAAAACTTGTCCACTTTTTTTGTCTGTAAGCATGTTTGGACTTGTTGGCGTGCTTCCATCTGTTGAGAAATCGGGTGTGTCTTCTCTGAAGGGAGAGAATGGATCTCTAAAGGGAGATATCATATTTTTTCCGGTTAGTAATTATACTCTTAATTATAGCATAATATTAGTTATAATATAACCGTTTTTTGTACTGAGAGATATATAGAGTTGTAGCGTGGTCTTAAGTGGTTGATTGTTAGTAATTTGAAAAAAGATGAGATATGCCCAGGACAGGACTCGAACCTGCACTACCTTACGGTCCCAGAACCTAAATCTGGTGTGTCTACCAATTCCACCACCTAGGCATATGGTCACTAAGTTTATAGTGTCTTAGCCCTTATCTGCAAGATTTTTGCGATTATTTTATAGAGGTATAGACGGGATGCACGGAAAACCCCAGTTCTTTAACGGCAAAAATGAGATTGGCAATCGCAATCCAGGGGGCATTTTGGTCGATGTGGAGGAGAACTTCGGTTTTTGCCTTGTCTTTTGAGAGCGCGCCCATCCGGTATTGTCTGGAGAGTTCGTTTTGGATGTCTTGAACGGTATTCATCGGGTGTTCTTGGAATTCGGTCACCCATTGATAGGCGCCGGAGCTATTAATGCTAAGGTTGATTTGTTGGATTTCCTGCGATGTAGTGACATTTTTATCATTTGCGCCGGGCTTTAGTTCCGCAAGGCTAATCTCGGAATCGTAAATGGCCGTTCTGGAGAGTGCGAGAGTCGCAAACAGAGAGAGCATCAGGAAGAGGAAATCGATCATCGGAGCAAAATTAAAACCATTGGCAGGTCTTAGATCGTCGTGAGGGATGAGATCCATCGTTTATCCCCTTTGCTCTTGAAAGAGAAGGGAGCTGAGCACAAGAGACTCTGTCTCTAAATGGCTCAAGGTCTTGACAAGGCGATATTTTAAGGTGGTGGAAAAGACCATGGCTAAAATGGCCACAATAAGCCCAAAGACGGTTGTTCCCACGGCAACGCCAAGGCCGTCGAAGAGGGTATTGATACTTTCCACAGAGCGGTTTACATCGTAAAATGCGTAAAACATCCCGATCACAGTGCCTAGAAGGCCAATCATCGGAGCTACGATCGCAATATCATTGAGAAGAGACAGGCGCTGCCAGAGCGGGGTCGCAATCCGTTTGCCTTCCGATTTCATTGAATCCATCATCACTTGAGGCCCCAAATTTCTTGTTGTCAGGCCAACGTGCATGAGAGATGCGAGTAAACCCTGTTTTGTTTCACAAAAAACTTTTGCGTCGTTATAGTTGCCTGATTGCAAAAGGGTCTTCATTTCTTTGCTGAAAGAGAGGGGGGCGAGTTCTTTTGCTCTGATCGTTGCGAGGCTATAGATCCAGATGGCAAGGGCGGAAATCGATAAGAAGCCCAGGAACGAATAGATGAGGGGCGATGAGACAAATACTTTTTTAAAATCGATCAGATGGAGATTTTCCATATTATTTGGCGCGCTTGCGAAAAGATCCGAAAGGGGGGAGAGGATGATGAGAATCGCTAGACTTAAGAAATATTGCATAAAAAAGGCTCCATTGCACAGTTTATGTATATCAACTCTTTATGGAATTATGCAATCACGATTATAATGGTGAGGATGAAAAAATCTTCAGACCTAAGAATTCCCTTTACATGGGAAAACCGATACCCCGTTTTTTTGGAGAGGTGTTTATACATCCCGGGACATTATTCCGGGCACGAGGAGTGGAAAATACTTCCCTGGAACGATCCTACTCTTTTTGGAAACGATCATCCTGTCGTGATTGAATATTGCAGTGGAAATGGGCAGTGGATATGCGCTCAAGCCAAAGAGCATCCGGAGCAAAATTTTGTGGCGGTGGAAATACGGTTTGATCGAGCGCGAAAAATCTGGGCTCTCCTCCATAGGGAAAAAATTCCCAACCTGATTGTGGTCTGCGCAGATGCTGTGACTTTTACAAGACACTACGTCCCTTTTTCTTCTGTTTCAAAAATCTTTGTCAATTTCCCCGACCCATGGCCCAAACTTCGCCACGCGAAACACCGCCTCATTCGAAGTGAATTTTTAGGTGTTCTCGAAAACGTCCTAAAAAATGGGGGAGAGGCATTTTTTAATACCGATGATCGTCCGTATGTCGATCAAATGCTCGAAGTTGTCTCCGCTCACCCAAAATGGCAATCGGCAGTTCCCTCTCCCTATTTCTTGATCGACCTTCCCGGGTTTGGGAACTCCTATTTTTGCGATCTTTGGAGGCGCAAAGGGCGTCAAATTTATCATCTTCATTTTAAGGTGTCTCTATGATGATTACTCTTGATTGCAAACCGGATGATTCTCTTAACTGGGATTTGTCTTTATGTTCTATAGAAGGGCCTATTCTTTGGCGGTTTGATTTAGGTCTTGAAGATCCCTTTTTTCCGATTGATGATGAAATGCACTTTGAATCGCTCTCTCTTGCTTTGAGAAAATTTACCCAAGAGATTTGGCCCGTATATCAAGAAAGAACCCGAGGCGCAGTTATGTATCGAGGGTCTGCCGATATTCATTCTGTCTTTACATGGACCGATAAACAAAGACACAATTGGGATGCTTGGCGAGAGGGGAAATTGGATGGCAATGAATTGCATCTACGAAGGCTTTTTTGCCTGGATACATTTTCCCATTACTTTCAGATGTTAGCGCACCGGCTTCCCGATGAGCTTCCCCTATTTTTGGCGCTTGATGCAGAAGGTCTTGGATCAATTTCCGAAAAGCACCACCTTCTTTCTCGCGAAAGATTTGAGCATTTTTTGGTGGCAACGAAAAATCTCCCCCACACAAACGGTCTTATTTGGGAGGGGGATGAAATTGTAGACCAAAACGAAAAGGCTCCCAGAGCTCTTTGTTTACCGGAAAAATGGTGTAGTGATCTTTTAGAAAGACTGGAAGAAAGGATAGGAAAAATAGAAAAGCCGTTTCGCGTGATCTCAGAGGCTTTTTTAACAGAAGATTGGGAAGGGGTGGATGTCCTTCACGTAATAGAAGGGACTCTTAGCCTTCAGGGAGAAAGAAAGATCAAGGGCTTTAAGGCAACAGGAGGAATAGTTATTTATTAATCCAGGCTGTGAGGTGCGCTGCGCCTGCAAATAGACACCCCAATTTAGCAGCAGACTGCAGAACTTCGCGAAGCGAAATTGTATCTTCATTAACGGGCAAGTTAATATAGGTTCTGGCTCCGCTAATTAGACCGCTAACAACGGCGAGAGTTTTCAGGTCAATTCCGGGACACAAAATACAGGCGCTTGCTGAAGTAACGAGCGCCGCAGAAAGAACTGAGGCCACAACAGGATCGAACTCAACCCAAGGATGGGGAGGTTGTTTAACTGGGGCTACAGCCATAGAGTCCTAGTGCATTTAAGGAAGCAAAGGTTATCCCTAGAACCGCTAAGCAGTGCAGTTTTCCCTTTGTGGATGTCTTGTCATCCAAAAGGATAGTCACCGCTCCCGAGCTTAGCATTATAGACGAAGCCAATTGAGAAGGCTCAATGTTACCCCATCCGGTCTGATCCTTAAGAAACACTGCAGCAACCGCTGTGATCAGAGAGTTTTTCGTTATCTTTCTTGTAAGATCCACAATATTTTGAATGTCTTTCGGGATCCTCTGGGGAGATAATGTTGTCGGTGCTGTCATGAAGTGGGGTTCCTTTAGAAAATTCGGGGCAGAGGGATTCGAACCCCCGGCCTACTGGTCCCAAACCAGTCGCGCTAGCCAAACTGCGCTATGCCCCGTAAAAAACAGTAGACAAGTTACTTGATTTTTCTTTTTCTTACAATCGAAAAAAAATAAAATATTTTTGTTTCTTTCTGCGCGGGGTTAAAAAAATCCTTCCGGATTCCTCCTCAGAGGGTGTCTACAAAGTTCAGAGAGAAAAGAAATAACACGATAGCAGGATAGGCAGGTTGGGGAAGCCCCACCCCCCCCAAAAAAAGTCAATTTTCAAGGGGGGTTCGGGGTTTCCCTGACCTGTAGTGCGGTCATCCGCGCGTATCATGTTCATCCAGCTTTTCTTTTCAGGTTGTAGGCACCATCTCATTGACATTTCGTCAAGTTTTGTTCAATATGAAGAAAACGAAGGATAAAACTATGTTTTCCCAATTGAAGAGCGTAGCGACCTTAAAAAAACTGGCGGAAAAACCCATCGACCTTTCGCAATCAAATTTTTTTTCCCCGGAAAGAATTTCTCAAATGGCTCTTCAGGGCGCAGGTTTTCAATTGCTCTATGCCGCAGAAAGGGTAAACGCTGATGTATTGCACGTTCTTTATGAACTTGCTGAAGAGGCTCATGTCCGGCAAAAAATGATGTCGATGCAAGCTGGCGGCGTCATCAATAAGATTGATGGGGTTGCATCTGAAAATCGGTCTGTTCTTCATACTGCGATGCGCGACCAGTTTACAAATCCGCAATCGGAACCCTCTGCTCGCAGCGCCGCAGAAAAAGCAGGGGTTGAGTTAAAAAAACTGGAAAAATTTATCGCGAAAGTTGAGGGGAAATTTACAGATCTCATCCAAATCGGCATTGGGGGTTCAGATTTGGGCCCAAGAGCTCTTTGTATTGCGGCGCAAGCTTTTCAAAGGCCAAATCACAGAGTCCATTTTATTTCGAATGTCGATCCTGATGATGCTAACTTGGTCCTCAATCAAGTCGATTTAACAAAAACCCTTGTTGTCGTTGTCTCGAAATCGGGAACGACTTTAGAGACGCTCACCAATGAAGCGTTTGTGAGAACGCGTATGGAAAAAAAGGGTCTCGATCCTCGAGATCATTTCATTGCGGTCACAGGCGAGAAAAGCCCCATGGATGACCCGTCGAAGTATTTGGCTTCCTTTTACATGTGGGATTTTGTCGGAGGGCGGTATTCAGCCACGTCAATGGTGGGCGGCGTAGCGTTGAGCTTTGCTTTAGGATTTGAAGGTTTTCGTGAGATTTTAAAGGGGGCTCATGCGATGGATCAGCATGTGCTAAATGTTGATTTAAAGGCGAATCTCCCCCTTCTTTCTGCCCTTTTAGGCATTTGGAATCGAAATTTCTTGCACCTTCCCACAGTTGCGATCATCCCGTATTCACAGGCGCTCCTTCGCTTTACCGCCCACTTGCAGCAACTCGATATGGAATCCAACGGGAAGAGAATCGACAAAACAGGGACTGCGGTCAACTTTTCAACAGGTCCTGTGATTTGGGGGGAGCCCGGGACAAACGGGCAGCACTCTTTTTACCAACTCATTCATCAAGGAACAGATATCGTACCTCTGGAGTTTATTGGGTTTAAAAAGAGCCAATATCCAAATGATTTGGAAATTGAACATTCCACATCGCATGAAAAACTCCTCTCCAACCTTTTTGCGCAGTCGATTGCTTTAGCCACCGGCCAAAAAAACAGCAATCCGAACAAGGTTTTTATGGGGAATCGCCCCAACCGGATTTTACTCTCTGACAGGTTAGATCTCTTTACCTTGGGTTCTCTTTTGGCTTTTTACGAGCATAAAGTGGCCTATCAAGGATTTATCTGGAATATCAACTCTTTTGATCAAGAGGGGGTACAGCTCGGCAAGCTTCTGGCAAGCAAGGTGTTGTCCCTTTTTAGCGCGAAAAGAAAGAGGGAAAAAGGGGATTCCTATCCGCTGGGTGAAGCGTATTTAGAGTTCCTATCTAAATAGTTTTTTTGTTATAGTTTGTTCGCTATGAAGCGCTTTGTATTCTTTTGTCTATTTGTTTTTGCCCTTTTTCTGTTGCCGGCAGCCTTTAAACGCCTTACCTGCGGATTTAAAGTGGCTAAAATGGAGCTAAAAACTTCCTATCGAGCCGGCTGGGACGTTTCTCAAGACATGTCTCATGAAGAGGTGTCAAAAATCTTGTCTCAAGATTTTGTCTATTTAGATCGGGGCGCCCAATGCTATGTTTTTGCAAGTCAAGATGGGCAATATGTACTAAAAATCTTTCGGTTTGACTCCGGTATTGTGAACGCGTTTATGAAAAAAACCCTAAAAAAGGAAAAAGTTGACGCCCTCTTTGATGCCTGCGTCTTAGCTTTTGAGAGGGCTAGGCAAGAGACGGGCGTCCTTTTTCTCCATTTGAATACAACCCAAAATCTATTTCCTCGATTCCGAGCTAAGGGGCCTTTGGGTCAAGAGATCGCGTTAAATCTAGATCATTTCCGGTTTGTGATTCAAAAACGGGCAGAGCCTTTTCGGGAGTCTTTGCTCAAAGAGATTAGATCTTCTAATACAGCTGGTGTAGAGAGAAAAATTGATTCCTTTCTTTCTCTGATTTCATCGCGCGTAGATAAAGGGATTCGCAATTCCGATCCATCGCTTAGTCGCAACTTTGGATTTTTAGGGGATACTGCATTAGAGATCGATTTTGGGAATTACTCCGAAAATGGACTTGTGAAAGAAAATGAAATAGGCCGTTATACGCGCAAGCTTCGAGAATGGCTGGTCGATAATGCCCCTGAATGGGTAGAATATCTAGATGACAAATGAATTTCTCCCCCAAATCCTAGATTCTGAGGACAAGACCTGTCCCTTTAAAAATTGTGTCCGGAAAAACTTTTCCCATATCCGCAAATGGGCAAAGCGCACGGAGACAAACTGTTTTCGCATTTACGATCGGGATATCAAAGCCTATCCACTGGCCATTGATTTTTATGCAGGGAGATTTTGCGTTCATTACTTTAGCTTTTCAAGAGATAGCGATGAACCAAGAGAAGACTTGCGCGCGGCTGTTGAAAAATCTCTTCTCGATCTATTTCACGCAACTCCCGATTTAATTTTTTGGCGAACGCGAGTGAAAAGAGAGAAGACCGAGCAGTATGAAAAAACAGGGGAGGCCAAAGAGTTCTTTCAGGTTGTTGAGTATGGAGTTAAATTTTGGGTTAATCTCGTCGATTACTTAGATACCGGCCTATTTTTAGATCATCGAGAAGTGAGGCGCTTTGTTGCCTCTATTGCCAAAGAAAAACGCCTTCTCAATCTTTTTGCCTACACATGCTCGTTTAGCGTCCATGCAGCCGTCTCAGGCGCAATCTTCACAAAAAGCGTCGACATGTCAAACACCTATACGGCTTGGGGGGAAGACAATTTTCGACTCAATGACCTATCCCTACACAATCATGAAGTTGTGAGAGCCGACTGCCTAAAATTTTTAGAAACAGAAAAAAAGCTCTACGACATCATTATCATTGATCCTCCGACTGTATCGCGGTCGAAAAAGATGGATCAGATGTTTGATATTCAGGAAGATTACATATTTTTGATTGAAAAGACGCTTCCGCTTCTCGCTCCCAATGGGGTGATCTTTTTTAGTACAAATTCGCGCAAGTTTGAGCTCGACGCCTCAAAACTCCCTCCATGCCAAATTCTCGATGTGACAAAAAAAACGTTGCCTATTGATTTCAGGGACCCGAAGATTCACCAATGCTGGAGAATTACAAAAACCCTAGTTGTATAATTCTTCATACACATAAATCTTAGAAACACCGAGGCTTTGAACCGCGCAAAAGATGCGCGTTTCAAAGCCTCGGTGTTTAAATTTTCCCTTTGATGCAATAAAGTCATAGGTACTTATTTTTTCTTCGCTCTCCAATTTTGGATAACGAGAAAGCAAAACATAGCTAAACTTGCGCAAGCTAGAATTGCCGGAACAGCCTTTCCGGTAATCATCATGCGGCGGAAAAATACAGCAGTCAGAAGCGCAGTAAGAATTTCAGCCATTAAAAGGCCCCATTTCTTCTTTCTGAACATTCCATAGCAGCTAACGAGTAGGAGAATCCCAAAAGTTAACGCGGAATACAGGGACATCAAGCTTCCTGTTTTATAGTAGCCAAGAGATCCAAATCCAATTAAGCAGAGAGCAAAAACTAAAGTAATCCAAAATTTGATCATAATATTCCTTGTTTGCAATTTTTTAGTCACGACTTCGGTAGCCTACCTGACTGTGTCATCAGTTTTTTTTCTTCAGATTTTACGAGGCGCTCGAGCTTTTTGAGATCTTCTTCCGGAGGAAGATTTTCCGGTTTGATCCCACGTGTCCCAAGCATATCACGGACGCTTTGGTTATTTTGAATGTGTTCATCGGTTATTGACATTTCACCATATAAGTCATCTTGAGATACATTGTGATTGGTCATTTCTGTTGCTAAGTTTTTAGCGGCAATTGTCAAGGTGGGCAGGAAATCTGCTAATGGACGGCTCTGCGTGATCCCGTACTTGTTCTTCATTGTCTGTGTGCAGTGTCCTCCGAAAAGGGCAGTATCACCTTTAGAACGGATTCGTCCAAAGCCGGTCTCATCAACTCCTCTCTCATAGATATTTTGGGAAAGGTTTTTTTCAGATTCTCTGAGTTTTTCTCGAGCCTCTAGCCTGGCTTGTAACAACATTCGGCTCTCTATCAATTCTTGTTTGCGCGTTTGGATGGCAAAATAGCTTTGGGCAAAGGCGATGGTTTCCTTTCGAGGGTCTCCGTTTTGGGCAATCAAATAGCAGGCGTAACGGGTCAACATAAAGTCCTCAATGGCTCGCTCGGAGCCACTGCCTAAGGTAACCATTTTCGTGACGCCACGAAAATGGTCGTCTGGATTGCAATTAGTTGTCTTGCAGGACTCTATAGCGCGTGTGATGGTCGTTATGAAGTTTTCCCAACGAATGTATCCGAGAGGCTCTTGTAAATCTCTAGCAAACCAGAATTCAATTTCCTCTCCAGGAACAGTTTTTGCTAGGCTGTCAAAGTGACTTTGTAATTTTTTAATGATCTCCATATTAGACATGGCTAGAACTCCTTGGAATCAAATTTTTTAAAAAAAATCGTAGCTGAAATTGGGAAACTTCGCCAATCAAAACTTCAGCTCCTTACGGGTTCAGTACACAAATTGCCATGTTAATGCCCACGATATAAAAGACCCAGAGAAAAGAGGGGATAAGGAGAAGTCTCGCTCCCTTTTCTTTCTTTCGAAAGAGGAGGACGCAAAGGAGGGTATTGCAAAGGAGAAAGAGGAGGGCAAATAGTGAGAGGAGGATCTCTTGGAAAAAGAAAAAGCAAAGCCCCCAAATAATCTGAAATCCAAGTTGCGCGAGAAAGATGGAGATTTCAGGCTTTAGGGTGTAAAACGAAAACCTGCGCCAGAGGAGCCAGATGGATAAAGGCATAAGAGCGTGGTAGAGGGTCCAAATAGGGGTGTCTGCCCAATTTTGGATGATCCATGGGGCTTTGACGAGGGTTTTATACCAATCTGTGGGTAGGCCAAAAGAGACCATCCATTGATTGAAGAGGAAAATCGCAAAGCTAACGGTTAAAAAAATCGATAATCCGACGATTTGCTCGGCAAAGGTTCTATATGTTGGTTTTAACCCCCAACGGGTCTGTGTAGGGAAGGGTATAGATTCCGTTTTCATAGAAAAATGTTTTACCTCCTTTCGTCTTTATACTCAAGTGGTCTTATCTTGAACGTAAACGCTAGTTGCACTATCCTTTATCCTCATGAAAACCCGGATTATTTCCCCAAGCGATCTGCAAGAGGCGATCATTTGCCTTAAAGAGGGGATCCCGATTGCCTTCCCAACCGAGACGGTCTATGGACTTGGGGCGTCGATTTTTCTTGACGAAGCGCTCAAAAAAATATTTGTCACCAAGGGTAGGCCGTCTGATAACCCTTTGATTGTTCATGTTTCTTCCCTGGAGCAGGCAATTTCCTTATCCGTTGATCTTCCCGAGATATTTTTTGAGCTAGCGAGCAGATTTTGGCCAGGGCCGCTCACCCTCGTTGTTAAAAAAAATAGCTTAGTGTCCGATCTTGTTTCAGGAGGACTGCCATCCATTGCGATCCGGATGCCCTCGAATACAATTGCAAGGGAGCTCATTGATGCCGTAGGTCCCATTGCGGCCCCGTCAGCGAACCTCTCAGGCCGTCCCAGTCCCACGACCGCATTCGATGTGCTTGAAGATTTGGATGGAAAAATTCCGCTCATTATTGATGGAGGGGAGTGTTCCGTGGGAATTGAGTCGACGGTTTTGAGCCTTTTGGGTCCGCGTCCGATCCTTCTGCGCCCGGGTCAGTTGGATAAGAAAACGCTCGAAGAGGCTTTGGGGCAAGAGATTGATGAGCCCCAAAAAGATGCCCCGATTCATTCGCCGGGAATGAAATATCGCCACTACGCGCCGAAGGCTAAAGTGAGCCTTAAATTTCACCCACGAGAATTGAAAGGGCCTTATATTTTGTCTGTAAATCCACTTCCGGGCATGCGCCTTTTAAATGAGAAAACTCTCTATGCAGAGTTTAGACGAGCGGATCGTTTGGGTGTTTCTGAAATTGAAATCGATGGCTCTCCAGATCTTCTAAGGAATCAAGCGTTGATGAATCGGCTCGTTAGAGCCGCTGAATCTTAAAAAATAATTACGATTTTCAGGCAGAAACTGTCAGATTATGACAGTTTCTGTCTGAAAAATAGCCTCCCATATATTCAAGAAATCTTGTATAAAAAGAAAGAAATAGGAATCCTAGAGGAATTATGGGAGAAAAAATTGTAGAGCCGTCTGAGATCATCATTGACCATCAAGGCTATCCGAAAGAAAAAATCTCTCATATAAACCCCCAAATTCGACTTCTTGCGAGATTTTTTGATTATTCTCTCTTTCTTTTAGTGCTGTTTATCTTGCGCGTCCTTTTTAAAGGGGGCTTCCCCTTAGGCCTTTTCGAGTATGTGATCCCATTTGAGTTTTTTGCTTGGATTCCAATTGAGGCCGCTTTTCTCTCTTACTTAGGAACAACGCCCGGCAAGTTTTTGCTCAAGACAAAGATTCACCAGGGAAGAAAACCAAAACTTGATTATTTTACCGCGCTGAAACGAAGTTTTAATGTGTGGTTTCGGGGAATCGGTATGGGCATTCCGATCATCAATATTCTATGCATGCTAGTAGCTTCAAGTAGACTCAGAATGCTGGGAACAACGAGTTGGGATCGGGAGGAAAATATCACTGTCTCTCATTACCCGGTAGCGCAGTGGAAAATTATATTTTGTTCTGTCGTAACCGTTTGCTGTTTCTTTGTCTATTACGCGAACAAACATGGAGTATTCAATGGATGAAAACTCCTTTGATCCTTCGATGAACTTTTTGCAGCAAAGAAATCCTCAGCTCGATCGGATTTTTCATCCGAGAACAGTGGCGGTCATTGGCGCTACTGAAAACGAGGGGAGCGTGGGCAGAACGGTCATGCAAAATCTCATGGCCACTTCCTTTGGCGGCGAGGTGATCCCGGTCAATCCGAAAAGGCCAACCGTTTTAGGCCTCAAAGCTTATCCCGATCTTCAAAGCATCCCGAAAGAGATCGATCTTGCGGTGATTGTCACTCCCGCAAAAGCAGTCCCATCGATTATCGAGGCTTGCGTTTTGAAAAAAGTTCCATCAGCAGTCATTATTTCTGCCGGGTTTAAAGAAATGGGCCCTCCCGGAATTGCGCTTGAAAAACAGATCATGGAATTTGCTCGAAAGGGCAAAATGCGCATCATCGGGCCCAATTGTCTTGGGATTATGAATCCCAATACAGGACTAAACGCCACCTTTGCAGCCGGCATGGCGATGAAGGGGAGTGTCGCATTTATTTCTCAATCAGGCGCTTTATGCACAGCTGTTTTAGACTGGAGCTTGCGAGAAAAAGTGGGCTTTAGCGCGTTTGTGTCCATCGGATCGATGGTCGATGTTGGCTGGGGCGATCTCATCAACTATTTTGGCAATGATCCGAAGACAAAAAGCATTTTAATCTACATGGAAAGTATTGGAAATCCACGGGCCTTTTTGTCTGCCGCTCGTGAAGTTGCTTTGTCTAAGCCCATTATTTTAATTAAAGCCGGAAGATCGGCCGAATCTGCAAAGGCAGCCGCCTCGCACACAGGCTCTCTTGCGGGCAGCGATGAAGCTCTAAATGCAGCGCTGCGACGAGTCGGCGTTTTGCGCGTAAATACAATTGCCGATCTCTTTGGCATGGCGGAAGTGCTCGGAAAACAGCCGCGGCCCTTAGGTCCCCACTTAACGATCCTCACAAATGCAGGAGGACCCGGCGTTATTGCTACAGATGCTTTAATTGCAGGGGGCGGGAAACTGGCAGAAATAAGCCCGGAATCGATGACGGCGTATAATGCACTTTTACCCGCGCCGTGGAGCCATAACAATCCGATCGATATTTTAGGGGATGCAAGCGCTGAAATTTATGAAAAAGCGCTAGAAATTGCTGTCAAAGATCCAAATTCTGAAGGGATTCTTGTTGTCTTAACGCCGCAAGACATGACCGATCCGACAAAGACGGCTGCAGCAATCAAGCGGTTTGCCCATATCGACAAGCCTATTTTAGCCAGCTGGATGGGGGCAGATAGTGTGTCCGAGGGGAGCGCCATTTTAGCGTCGGCCGGAATTCCCTCGTTTGAGTATCCGGACATGGCGTGCCAAACATTTGCCTCGATGTGGACCCATAGCTATAACTTAAAAAGTATTTATGAAGTTCCGACCTTACCGCAAGATTATGAAGTGGATAACGGGAAGGTAGAATCGATCATCAAAAATGCGTTGAAAGAAAAACGCACTATTTTGGATGAGTACGAGTCAAAGCAGATTTTAGAAGCCTATCACATTCCGACAGTTCCAACGAAGGTAGCGCTAAGCTCTGAAGAGGCGGTAAAAATTGCAAAAGAGATGTCTTTCCCGCTTGTGTTAAAGCTCTATTCTAAAACGATCACCCATAAATCTGATGTGGGAGGCGTTAAGCTCAATCTCCAAACCTTAGACGCTGTAAAACAGGCCTTTGATGAAATTTATGCCTCTGTAAAAAAAATCGTTGGCGCCGAGCATTTTCACGGAGTCACTGTCCAACCGATGATTAAGCTTGAAGGCTATGAGCTCATCATCGGGAGCTCTTTGGATGAAGAATTTGGACCCGTTCTTTTGTTCGGATCGGGCGGGCAATTAGTTGAAGTCTATAAAGACCGGAGCCTAGGACTTCCTCCGCTCACAACAACGCTTGCAAGACGGATGATGGAACAGACAAAAATCTATCACGCTTTGCAGGGCGTTCGGGGCAGGGCTTCGGTTGATATCAATAAGTTAGAGCAACTCCTCGTTCAATTTAGCAGATTAGTTGTCGAGCAACGATGGATCAAGGAGTGTGATATCAATCCTCTTTTAGCGTCACCTTCCGGATTTATTGCTTTGGACGCGAGGATTATCTTGCACGATCCTTCCATGAAAGAAGAAGACTTGCCAAGATCTGCGATTCGTCCCTATCCAAGTCAGTATGTGGAAAAGTGTTTTCTTAAAGATAAAACGGAAGTTCTCCTTCGCCCGATCAGGCCCGAAGATGAGCCGATGCTCGTTTCTTTCCATAAAGATCTTTCGCAAGAAACGGTGAGACAGAGGTATCTCAAATTCGTCCATTATGATGAAAGGGTGACTCACGAGCGTTTGCAGAGGATTTGTTTCAATGATTATGATCGCGAAATTGCGATTCTGGCTGAAAAAAACAATGAGATTTTAGGGATTATCCGCCTTTCAAAAATCCCGGGAAGTTTTGAAGCGATGTTTACCCTTACGATTAAGGACAACTGGCAAAACAAAGGATTAGGATCAAAGCTCATGGATAAATGTCTCCATATCGCAAAGGTAGAGAAGATAGAGCACATCACAGCCCAAATGTTAGATGAGAATTTTCAGATGCAAAAATTGGTGAAAAGTTACGGATTTTCTTTGAGAAAAGAGAAAAACCTCTTTATTGCCGAATTGAAATTATGAAAAAGGCGTTATCTCTTCTTTTCATCTACCTTTTAGGTCAGATTCTCTGGCTCATCCCGGAACCTGTGGGGATGAGCTCAAGCGCGTGGCATCTTTTTAGCCTTTTTGTCGCAACCATTGCCGGCGTCATCATTCGCCCATTTCCTATGGGGGTGATCGCCCTTTTTTTCATGACGATTGCCATCGTTACAAATACGCTTACTCTAACAGAGGCGCTCACCGGGTTTAGCAATGAGATTGTTTGGCTTGTTGTGGGCGCGTTTTTTATCTCTCGAGGATTTATTATTACAGGGTTGGGGAGTCGAGTTGCCTACCAAATCATGCGCGTTTTTGGAAGGCATAGCTTAGGTGTGGGTTATGGTCTTGTATTGACAGATCTTATTTTAGCGCCGACAATTCCGAGCGTGACTGCGCGCATTGGCGGCGTTGTGTATCCCATACTCAAATCGATTGTCGATCTTTTTACGGGCAAATCACACGACCCAAAATTAGGCGCATTTTTAACCCAAGCGACGTTTCAAGGGTCGATGATCACAAGCGCCATGTTTTTAACCTCAATGGCCGGCAACCCCCTCATTTCCGAGCTTGCTAAGCAACAGGGCGTTGAGATCAGCTGGGGCAGCTGGCTTCTGGCGTCCATTGTCCCCGGAATATTGAGTCTCCTTGCCGTTCCCTACCTTATTTTTCTTTGGATCTCTCCACCAACTCGCAGATCTCCTCATGCAAGAGAGATGGCTGTGGAAAGACTTCACGTGATGGGGCGGATGAAAAAGAAAGAATGGATCATGTTTGGGATCTTTATTCTTCTGATCTCGCTTTGGATTATCGGCCCCTATTTTGGGATGAAGGCAACGGTTGCTGCTTTCATTGGTCTTGGTTTACTTTTGTTAACGCAGATCATCGAATGGAAAGATGTGATGGAAGAGACCGGAGCTTGGGATACGTTTATTTGGTTCTCCATTTTAATTACCTTTGCGACCTTTCTAAATAAAATGGGATTTACCGCCTGGTTTAGTTCTCAAGTTGTGGATTATGTTCAGGGCTATCATTGGGTTTTGGGATTTGGGATTGTGAGTTTAATCTACTTTTATTCCCACTACATTTTTGTCAGTTGCGTGGCTCACATTGGAGCTATGTATACAGCCTTTTTAATCATTTCGATCGCTCTTGGGACGCCGCCTGCCTTTGCTGCGCTCGTCCTTGGCTTTTTTAGCAGCCTGATGGGGGCTCTTACCCATTACGGAACAGGGCAAGCCCCCATTCTTTTTGCGATGGGGACAATGACGACAGCCTCCTGGTGGAAAATCTGCTTTGTTTCTAGCCTTGCCAATATCTTGATTTGGGTGGGTGTTGGAGGTCTCTGGTGGAAATTTTTAGGGATTTATTAGGAACAGTTCTACGGCGACTCCTGCGCTTTGAACCCGTCCAAACGCCGATTGTTCAATTACGAACGGTATAGTTGTTAAAAATAAATAAATAATATACAATTGATTGAAAAAATAAATTGATGGGGGATTTTATGACACCTGTCCAATTACCCTATGGTACGTTTTTTCCGGATGGCCGCTCTATAAAGAGAAGCCCCGTCGATGTGTTTGAGCCCTCCTCCGATCCTTTGCAAAGGGTATACGTTTCCCTATTGCCTAACGGCCTTGTTCGTGTACTCAAGCCGAGCCCTTTACAAGCACGCCCTCCAGTACAGGCCGTTGCAAATATTGCCAATCAAACAATGCCCCCCAGAGAACATTGGAGAACAGAAGAAGATGTGGCGAAAATGGAGGCGCGCAAGAAAGCGATTTTGTGTGTTTATAGAGGCAAAGCATATCAAAATTATCTTCAAGAGATCCCCCGAAAGCAAAGAGTTCCCGGTGAGAGGGCGCATCCCATGACTCCACTGCCTGGACTCAACATCTCAGACAATCGTTGGGACCGTCTGCTGATGAAATGGACACACGAAGTAGAACGCCATTGGAAGAACCCACCTTCGAAAACACCTTTGCCCCCCATCACATTAAACTCTTCCAAGGGTCTCCA
>CAZQNB010000016.1:17474-26220 GCA_964594545.1 uncultured bacterium
CAACAAAGACCTCCAGGCCCGAGAAGTTCGCCAGCCCCGGAGAACGACAGGGCTTCTAGAGAACCGTGCCCCGCTAAAGTCCCTAAAAACTTCTGGGATCCCCTAGAAACTTAAGTTTTGACTATCGACTAGCAACTTGAGTTAGCGGTTTTAACATTTCATTATATACCCCTGCCTTTGACTGATTCCCGTCAATCTCATGCAGGGCGTCAGATTTTGCTCTGTAGAATTCTAGAAGAGGCTCTGTTTGATTTCGATACACATACAGTCTTTTTTGAAGAACCTCTTCGGTATCATCAGTTCTTTGATAGAGGGGACCGTTGCATGCATTGCAAAACCCTTTTTGTTTCGGGGGATCGTATTTTATGTGGTAGGTTTTCCCGCATTCCTTGCAGGCTAGACGGCCGCAGATTCGCTCAATCAAGAGATCATGGTTGATCTGGATGAGTAAAACAACGACCCGATGCGAGGAACCTAATTGCTCTTCTAAAGCTTTTGCTTGCACAATTGTTCTGGGAACTCCGTCGAGAATGGCCCCGTTTCTGCAGTCTTCTTGGGCGAGCCTAGAAAAGAGCATATCTAAAACAACAGCGTCTGGGACAAGCAGCCCTTGGTCAATCAATTCTTTTGCCTTTTTGCCAATTGAGGTTTGGTTGCTGATGTGATGGCGAAAAAGGTCTCCTGTAGAAATGTGGGGGATTTTAAGATGTGTCGATAGGGCAGGGGCGTGGGTTCCCTTGCCTGACCCGGGGGGGCCGAGAAGAATGATGCAGAGGGGTTCGTTTGTATCGGGTAGGGAATTTTGTGTTTGATTGATGATTGCGCCAGCCATAGAGATAAATCCAATGTACAGCAAATTTTCTGTACCGTAACATTTTAAGCCATCACCCGCAAAAAAGCAAACGTTTTGCCGGGCATTCAAATTTTCTTGTAAAAAAAATAATACCGTTCGCTATCATGGTTTGTCGTATATATTGAGGAAATTTGTGGTAAGAATTTTGCCCGTTCATATTGAACTCCCGGAAAGAGGCGCTCTCATCGCAGGTTTTGCTTGTCAAGCAGGCTCTATTTATTCCGATGTATTGTGTGGATCCTCCCCTTCAGCTGCATACGGCCAAATCAGAGTTTCTAATTGTACATTTTCTGTAGTCTCGGCTTTAGATTCGCAAGTGGTTCGTGTGCGGTTAAGGGTAATGGAGTCTCTGCGGATGACATAATAAATGCTTTTTACTTCCATTTCACGACCCGAATCCTTATTGCTTAAATTCTCAACCGACGTTGATGGCCTTGAACTGCGCCTCGATTTGTTCCCTTGTATAGATCTAATTTTTCTTCAAAAGTGGATGGATACAATCAATCTGCCTGTGATGTTTACATTCCGAGGGAGTTGCGCGGAAAAAGAATCGATCATTTTAGAGCTTTTGAAGCTCAAACCGCAATTTTTTGATCTTGAATATGACATGAGAGGGGATTTTCTTATAAAAACTATAGAAGATCACCCATCGACTCAATTTATTCTTTCCTATCATAACTTTGAAAAGACTCCGGATGATTTAGAGGCCATTTACCAAAACATGAAAAAGACGCCCTCTTTTGGGGTTAAAATTGCCTGCATGACTCGATGCGCAAACGACGCTCTTCGGATGCTTCTTTTGTCAAAAAAGCATGCAGATTTAAGCGCAATTTGCATGGGAGATCTCGGGTCATTTGCAAGGCCGCTTGGACCTGTTGTGGGCAATCTCATCGATTATGCCTGTGCAAGCGTAGACGACAAAACAGCGCCCGGACAACTTTCCGTTTCTGAGCTTGTGGATATCTACCGTTATCGCAGCTTAAATCGGCAAACAGCGCTCTATGGCTTGATCGGGGATCCGGTGGAACAAAGCCGAGGTCATATGTACCATAACGATGTGTTTGCAAAGAGATCTCACAACTCTGTTTACGTTAAAATGAATGTTAAATTAGATGAGCTCTCTCAATTTTTCTCTCTTGCCAAGGAACTTGGCTTTTTGGGTTTAAGCGTGACTATGCCTTTAAAAGAGGCTGTCCTTGCGCATATCAATGAAAAAGACCCCTTTGTTTTGGGGTGTGAATCGTCAAATACGCTTCTCCTCTCAAGCGAAAAGATTTTGGGAACAAATACCGATGGACAAGGGGCTTTGGATGCAATTGAAAGAAAAATGAAGGTCCGAAATAAAACAGTTGTTCTCATCGGCGCAGGGGGATCTGCGAGAGCTATTGCCTTTGAGGCGAAAGCAAGAGGCGCAAATGTGTGGATTGTCAATCGAACTGTGTCAAAAGCGAAACATTTGGCTCTCCTTTTTGACTGTCAGTTCGGAAGTCTTTTTGATTTTCCTCCAAGTTATGATATCCTTATCAACTGCAGCCCGGATCCAATGCCGATTGAGGAACGGTTTCTGTCCCCAAATGCGCTCGTCATGGATATCGTGTACACTCCTAGAGAAACTCTATTTTTGAAAAAGGCGCTGCAAAAAGGGTGTGAGGTGGTCTTTGGAGAAGAGATGTTCTTTAATCAAGCAGATCTACAAACGCGATTTTGGTTATGAAGAAGCTTTTAATTAGTCCCTTGCTTTCTCCTGTCTCTACTGAAGTGTTTTTTGGAAGAGGACTTCTTTCATTAGATCTCTTTCCGAAGAATGCGGTCATCATTGCAGATGAGAAAGCTGCAGAAATGTATGGAAAAAACTTAGCTTCCCGCTTAAATGTGCCTCTGTTAAATATTGCTTCTCAGAAATCGAAAGAAAACTGTGAAAAAATCTATGCATTTTTAGCTCAAGTCAATGCAGATCGCCACACTCACCTCATTGCGCTTGGCGGGGGATCTGTCTGCGATCTTGCCGCGTTTGCTGCGTCCACTTTTATGCGCGGGATCCCTCTCATATTGGTTCCGACGACTCTTCTTGCGATGGTCGATGCGGCAATCGGCGGTAAAACGGCCATCGATACACCGTGGGGGAAAAATTTGATTGGCAGTATCTATTTTCCCAAAGCCATCATTGTTGATTTAGATACGCTAACAACGCTCCCTGAAAAAGAATGGTTAAACGGGCGCGCTGAGATTTTAAAAATGGGGCTTGTTTTTGACCCTTCTCTTTGGAATCAATGTCTGGATGATGACCTTATTTTGAAGGCGATGCAAGCTAAAATCTCGGTCATAGAAAGAGATCCTTTTGAATTCGGACTTCGCCGCATCCTTAATTTTGGGCATACAATTGGCCACGGACTTGAACATCTGTCTAAAAATGAAATGCCCCATGGAATGGCAGTTGCGCTGGGCTCCCTTGCAGAGGCCCATTTAAGTATGCAGGTGGGGATGCTATCACAAAAAGAGTTTGATCAAATCAAGATACCCTATCAACAATTCCCGCTTGCTCTTCCTTGCGGATACACGCGAAAGGATCTCATTGAGTCGATGAAACACGACAAAAAAAAGAGGGGAGATGAGCTTCGCTTTGTGATGATCGAAGAAATCGGGAAAGCAAGCTCATTTAAAGGGTTGTATTGCCGATATATATTGCCAAACGAACTGAATGCGACGCTCGATTGGATGGAAGTTTTTTATACCGAAGATACCTCAAGAATCGGCTTTTAGGCGAGATTGAAAGCTGCCGATAAATCGATTAAAAAAAAGGGAATTGTATTAGTCAATACTATGCCCTTTTTTTTAATAGATTTTCGGCGCTTTGAACTCGCCTAAAAGCCGATTCTTGAGGTATCTTCGGTATATGGTTAATTTCCGAATTTCTCCATCAAAGTTAAAAGGGATAATCATCGTCCCTTCTTCAAAATCTCATACGTTAAGGGCTATTTTATTTGCTTCCTTAGCCCATGGCGTATCAAGAATTGAATCCCCCCTTAATTCACCGGACACAGAGGCCATGATTGCTGCAGTTCGGCAACTAGGGGCAATCGTTACTCCTTTTGAGAATAGCCTTGAAATTGTGGGGACAGGTGGGAAAATCCAAGCTCCCGATGATGTCATTTGGTGTGGGAATTCAGGCCAAGTCCTTCGGTTCATTGGCGCAATTGCGGGACTCATTCCTCAATATACGATTCTAACTGGCGATCATTCGATTCGGCATAACCGGCCGGTATCCCCGCTTTTAGAAGGATTAAGTCAGCTCGGAGCTTTTGCCAAGTCTTCTAAGGGAAATGGAAACGCGCCCATCCTCATCAAAGGGCCGTTTACGCAAACGATAGCAACGATTGAAGGGGAAGACTCCCAGCCGGTCTCGGGCCTTTTGATTGCGTCTGCCTTTGCGCCCCACGCAATTGATCTCCATGTGAAAAATCCGGGAGAAAAGCCTTGGGTGGAGTTAACCCTTGATTGGTTTCGAAGGCTTGGGATCTCTTATCGCGCTTCAAATTATACCCATTACCATCTGGAGGGCTCATCTCAAATTGAAGCCTTTCACTATAAAGTCCCCGGCGATTTTAGCTCTGCCGCGTTTCCGATTGCGGCGGCTCTCATCACGAATTCTGAATTAGTGATCGGAAATATTGACATGACTGATATTCAGGGAGATAAGATTGTTGTTAACATTCTCCGCGACATGGGGGCGAATATTACCATCGATGAGAAAAACCGAAGGCTTGTTGTTGAAAAAGGGGCTTCTTTACAAGGGATACGGATCGATATCAATGACTGCATCGATGCCTTGCCGATTCTCGCTGTTGTCGGCTGTTTTGCTAAAGGAAAGACAGAAATTTATAATGGGGCTATCGCAAGAAAAAAGGAATCAGATAGAATCTCTTTAATTACTCAAGAGCTCACAAAGATGGGAGCGCAAATAGAAGAGAGGGGAGATGGGCTTGTGATTTCTCCTTCAGAGTTACGGGGAAGTTACTTGGAAACATATAAAGACCACAGGTTGGCCCTAAGTCTTTCTGTAGCAGCCATTGGCGCAACAGGGGAGAGCGTAATTACAAATGCAGAGTGTGTGAATAAAACGTATAGGGATTTTTACCAAGACTTTACCTCAATCGGGGCGAAGATCTCGTAGAGATCTCATGTAAATTAAAAAGGATTTTCTATCATGACTCCAGCGACAACACAACCACCCAGAAATCCTTATGTTGTAAGCGTAATAGATGCAGATCTAGAAACTCAGATCAATGCTCAGAGAGTGCCAATCAATAAACAAGCTATCGAAATCAGAGATCAAGTGGCAAGAATTCGGTTATTAGAGGCTACTAATTTGAGGCTAAATCAGCTAATCGAGAATAAAGACCGAGTGATTTCCAATCTTAGTAAGGACAGAGATGACCTAGCCCGGAGGGTTGTCATTCTGGGGTCCGAGATTGAAAATTTAAATCGAAGATTTATGACTCGAGCTAACGCAAATGACTCTAGAGCTGATTTGCAAACCCAATCAAGAGATGGTTTAATGGATAGGGTCTTTATTCTATCTAAAGCAAATACACAGCTAATTCAAGAGAACAAGGATCTGGCGTCTATAAACACCGAGCTGAATAAAATATATCAGGAGATCGCAAACCAAAACGCCTCAATATATTCTGCAAACCAACTTCTGCGAGGTATTGGAAGACAACAGACTTCAAGAATTTTAGAGCAAAACGCTAGGATAGCAGAATTGGAGAGCGTCCTCGCAAAAAATCCATAGTTGGCATGAGTCAGAACTTTGAATATTGTTTTATTTGGATTTAAGGGGGCGGGCAAAACCCATTTAGGGAAACTGCTCAGTTATCATCTAAAGCTTCCCTTTATCGATACAGACGATCCAATCACACAAAAATACAAAACTCCCGTGCGCGAACTTTTTCAAGATGTGGGTGGGGCAAAATTTCGAGAAATCGAAAAGGGCATCATCCACGAAATAAGCCTTTTAACATCCCATATTATTGCCCTCGGAGGGGGGGCGATTCTTGATGAGGAGAATCAAAAGCTCCCGAGGATACGGATCGATATCAATGACTGCATCGATGCATTGCCGATTCTCGCTGTTGTCGGCTGTTTTGCTAAAGGAAAAACAGAAATTTATAATGGGGCTATCCCAAGAAAAAAGGAATCAGATAGAATCTCTTTGATTACTCAAGAGCTCACAAAGATGGGAGCGCAAATAGAAGAGAGGGGAGATGGGCTTGTGATTTCTCCTTCAGAGTTACGGGGAAGTTACTTGGAAACATATAAAGACCACAGGTTGGCCCTAAGTCTTTCTGTAGCAGCCATTGGCGCAACAGGGGAGAGCGTAATTACAAATGCAGAGTGTGTGAATAAAACGTATAGGGATTTTTACCAAGACTTTACCTCAATCGGGGCGAAGATCTCGTAGAGATCTCATGTAAATTAAAAAGGATTTTCTATCATGTATCCAATGAGATACGGAACAGGTCTTGTCACGAATTCAGTAGATCCAAGAACTGTGATCAATGCTCAGGCTGCGCAAATCCATGAACAAGCGATCGAAATCAGAGATCAAGTGGCAAGAATTCGGTTATTAGAGGCTGAGATCTGGGGTAAAGACCGAGAGATTTCCGAGCTAAAAAAAATGAACGAAGGCCTGGAGCGGCGGATCACTGGCCAGAGGGCTGAAATTGGACAATTACACCGCAGGTTCACCTCGAGAGCGCATGAGAGAGATGCTGAGGCTTCTTTAAGAGAACTTCCGGTTGACGAATTAATCGGTCGAATACGTTATCTTTCCCAAGCGAATACTCTGCTTGAAGAAAGAGGGAGAGAACTACAAATAGAACCATTGAAGAGCACAGGGCTCAAATTCAGGAAATGATAACGCAAATATCGAGCATTAACCGTTGGCATGAGTCAGAACTTTGAATATTGTTTTATTTGGATTTAAGGGGGCGGGCAAAACCCATTTAGGGAAACTGCTCAGTTATCATCTAAAGCTTCCCTTTATCGATACAGACGATCCAATCACACAAAAATACAAAACTCCCGTGCGCGAACTTTTTCAAGATGTGGGTGGGGCAAAATTTCGAGAAATCGAAAAGGGCATCATCCACGAAATAAGCCTTTTAACATCCCATATTATTGCCCTCGGAGGGGGGGCGATTCTTGATGAGGAGAATCAAAAGCTCCTCAAAAGGTCCCATTTCATTTATCTCAAAGCCTCGTTTGCAACTGTACAAAAGAGGATTTTTAGAGAAGGGATTCCGGCCTATGTCGATACTAACAACCCTTCTGTCTCGCTTGAAAAAGTGTATTTAGAGAGGATCCCGATCTATGAATCGATTTTGGCAAAATGTATAGATGTAGATCTTCTCGATGAGTTAAGCTGTGTGAGGGAAATGAGTAATACCATTTATCATGGCATCAAACTATTTTGGGAACCTCTTTCGGATAACAACATTTGGGGAATCGCACGGCCCGATGATCGGGGTTGTGATCGACGGCTGCCCTTCGGGTATTGCAATATCTGAAAATGAGATCCGGGAAGCTCTCTATCATCGCAGTCCCGGCAGGTCTCCTTTTACATCTGCACGTGAGGAAGAGGATAGAGCCGAAATCATATCCGGCGTTTTTGAAGGGGTGACCACAGGCGCCCCTCTTTGTATTTTGATTCCAAATAAAGACGCTAAAACAGAACAATATGCAGAGATTAAAAATCTGTATCGCCCAGGGCATGCTAACTTTACCTATCTTCAAAAATATGGGATTTTTGACTACCGAGGAGGGGGGAGGGCCTCTGCCAGAGAAACCGCGGCAAGGGTTGCGGCAGGCGTTGTTGCCAAAAAAATGCTCGCCCACTATCACATTGAATGCCTTGCCTATATTGATCAGATCGGCAGTATCCAGGTACCTGAAACAGATCGTCTAGACATAGGTGAGCTGCGCATAAAAACGTATGCTAGCCCGATATTTTGCCCCTGCTTAGCCTCGCAGCAAGTCATGATGGACAAAATCAATCTCATCAAAGAACAAAAAGACTCTATTGGAGGAATCGTCGCAGGTTTTGCCATACTTCCTCCGGGCCTTGGGGATCCTGTTTATGGGAAATTGGAGGCCTCTCTCGCGTCAGCCATGCTTTCGATCCCTGCCAGCAAAGGCTTTGAAATTGGCATGGGATTTGCAGCAGCGCGTATGCTTGGATCCGAACACAACGACGCATTTACTGTTGAAAACGGCAATGTCTATACAAAGACGAATTTTTCCGGAGGGACTTTAGGCGGAATTTCTACAGGATCGCCACTCTATTTTCGCGTCGCATTTAAGCCTACATCGAGCATAAAAAAAGAACAGCACACAGTGAGTTTAACGGGCGAAAAGGCTGTTTTTCAAATACCGGATTCAGGGCGTCACGACCCTTGCGTTGCCATTCGCGCAGTTCCTGTCGTGGAAGCTATGACAGCGCTTGTTCTTGCAGATGCCGTTTTAATGAATTTAACTACTCAAGTACCTTAATGCTTTTGATCGCAAAAGGAAGATTAGAGTCTGTGAAATTTACAACCACTCGATATTTTGCTTCACCTACTATCAATTCATAGGCTGCAGCGCGACTCTTCATCGTATACATGGCATGGAGATGATTGAAAGCAATGCTTGCACAACCGCCAATCTTTTCTTGAACTTCCGAGCTATTTAAGATCTCATGAAAAATTTCCGGAGAGCTTGGATTAAGAGTAACTATTTCATTTATTTCCATGAAAACCACCTATTATTTTGTCAGGACTCTTCTTATCCGAGATAAGTAATACCAATCGCAGTAAATAAATTCATATTTAAGCGCGTCAAAGCGTCGAAAAT
>CAZQNB010000017.1:0-3389 GCA_964594545.1 uncultured bacterium
CAAAACCGTGTCATATTGGGGGGACATCCTGTTCCAAAAGACAAAATCATTACTCGTTATCATCGCTCTCTTGACTTATTAGGAGAAGCGATTCAAGCCACAAATCGCGCGTATATTTTCGACAATTCAGGCCGAGATCTCATTTGGATTGCGGAGATAACAAATGGAAAAGAATTGGAAATGAAGACCTCAGAGATGCCTGCGTGGTTTAAAAAAGCAGTATGGGACAAGTTTGTTGATCTATCAAAATAGAATTTTACCATTTTTTTTCTTAACCTTCATTATCTTTTTCTCGTCTGTTTGGGCAAGTCTTACCTTTGAGGGTTTTCTCGTTGAAGTGCAGATTGCTCAATCTCATAAGACAATAGAAAAAAAGTACGCTCTGCTTTTGTCTATGCCAACACTTGCTTTGCTTCCATCAGGGCTGTCTCAGCGAATATTTTTTATCCTTTTAGAGAGCGAACCCAAATTTGCGACCTTTATTAATAAGCATGTTGTATTACAGGGTGACTGGGAATGGATGTCTTTTCCTCCCTCTGAAAACATAGCAATTCTAAAGGTTGATCAAATTTCAGAGGATCTCTTCTTAAATAGGAGTCCAATCGACGAAGAAGTTCTCTGTTACCTTGAAGATCGCATTCCGATTATGGCTGAAGCAGCCATGAGACTTGCTCGCCTGGAGGCGTTAGCATCAGGATGCAAAGTACTTGAAGTTGAAAGAGGCTTTCTTATAGAGATCAGTCCGGATGGAACCAAAATTCCCATCAAGCAGTTGAATGAACCATAAAATTAATTTTAAAAAGTTCTATTCATCTCCGGAGCGCTCCATCGATCTGCGATCTTCCCGTTCTTTAATCGCAGCGCGCTTGTCGTAGGATTTTTTACCTTTTGCAAGAGCGATTTTTACTTTCGCTATGCCTTTCTTGTTTAAGTAGATAGATAAAGGAATAAGAGAGAGCCCTTTTTGTACGACGGTTTGGCGCAGTTTCTCGATTTCTCTTGTGTGCATGAGGAGCTTTCGGGGACGTTTTTCTTCGTGGTTGAAAAGATTCCCAAACGTATAGGGAGCTATGCTTGCATTGAGAAGGATGAGATCGGGGCCTCGCACATCGACATAAGAGTCTTGCAATGAGCCTCCGTGGTTTCTCAGCGACTTGATTTCTGTTCCAAGCAAAATAATGCCGGCTTCAAAGGTCTCCAAAATTTCATAGTCGTGACCCGCCTTTCTGTTGGATACCAATTCTGAGGAAGGGGTTGTTTTAGCCATGTTTTTTTTGCCTGCTTGTAAATCCAAAAATAAAGAGAAGCGAGAGGACTACCCAAAAAATGAGTTCGAAAATAAAGAAGTGGGGAAAAAGTTCAAAAACGAGCTTGACCCCAATCCATCCAATCATCAAATGGGCCGTAAGCTCCATTTTAGGGAACTTTTTAAGAAGAGAGGTAAATAGGTGGGCGGCATACCGAATGCTGAGCAGTCCGATCATTCCTCCTACATAGACAATCCATAGTTTGGATGCCATGTGCCCCGAACCCTCAGAACTAATGAATCCTAGTCCTGCAAAAATGGAATCGACCGCAAAAATAAGATCAAATAGCTCGATCAAAATAACAACTGACCAAAAGCTGCTTTTCCCAACAGACAGGGAGGATTTTTTTTCCTTATCTAAAAGAAAGCGAAGAGAGAGATAAAACAGGTATGCGGCGCCAAGAATTTGGATAAAACGGTATTGAATGAGAAAACCAATGAGCAATATGGCAATCGCGCGCAAAACAAAAGCGGAAATTGATCCGATGTAGAGGGCTTTGGCTTGCAGTTTTTCCGGGAGTCGAGCGGCGATGACTCCAAGAACAATCGCGTTATCGGCAGAGAGTATAATCTCCAAAAAGGCTAAGAAAAATACTTTGGGGATATCGGACAGGGCAAAGGTTTGATCAAACATAAAAACAAGTATATCAGAAGAGGTCTATTCTTCGAAAAAGAACCGTCCAAAAGGAGTCATTGTGAAACAATCTCTCCCTTTATGAGTCCCCGGCATAACCATTCCCATTTCAAAGAGCCACTCTACAATTGTCAATTTAATGAAATCAATCTCTTTGTCTGTGTAGGAAGGGAGGGCATATTTCCAGTTCTTGCCGATTTTTTTTAGGCAAACACTGTTGAGATCGCCTAGACAAACAACCGCGCCCTTAATAAAATCATCAAAGTAGACCCACCCTTTTTTCAAAACCCGACGAACGGATTTCTCTGCTTCCCGGATGTTCTTTTCAAAGGAGAGGGACGCGTTTGCTATGTGGTTTAATGGGTGCCGATAGAGATAAAGAGCTTTGTTTTGCGCTGTGAGCGAAAGAAAGTGATTTGCCACTTCTATTGGTTCAAAGTGATCCCCTTGTTTTTCAGCGAGCTGAATAATGAGCGCTTTATTCATCAAATGCACTACGTATTCTAAGGAAGCTTTTGTCTCTTCTTCTGTTGCAATCGGAAGGGTAAGCGCCTGAGATATCCTCTTTAGAGAATCCGGATTTTGTTCAAATGGCAGGGGGGCTTTTTGCGCTATCCGGAGAAGTTTTGATAGATCTTCCACAAAGGCAAAATCTTCTTTTTTCTTCCGTTTGATCTCATCGGAATTTGGAATGGGAAACACTTCGGTTGCTTTAAAAAAGCGTAAGTATTCATGCCATTCATGAAATGGGGTCACCCATTCGAGATAGAGGTCTTCACTTTTTGTATAGGTTACGCAACAGACAAAACTAAACTCGAGCATGAGGAGGATTTCTTCAAAATCATGGCGCGAGAGATTATATTTGGTGATGAGGTCTGAAGAGGCTATGCGGAAATCGGGCGCTGCAAAAACATCTTGCATGATCCGATGGGCAATTGGGTTTGTGAAGGAAAGTTCCGATAGATAGCGTTGGAAGAACTGGGGGGTCAAAAGATATTTATCGACAATCGATTCGAAAATATTATTTGACGTCCTTGGAATCGCATACCAGCTCGGGAGGAGATGAATGGGAACTTTTCGCAAAATGCCTTGCAAATAGTCCATATCCGGCTTGAAATCGGGATCAAACCTTTTCATGTGAAATTCAAAATATTTTCTCATCTCCTTGTCAACAAGGATGGTGTCGTCTTGAATGGAGAGAAGTCCTGATTTTGCAAGCTTTGATAAGATCGGGAGGAGATCTTTTTCTTCGCATTCCAGATTTCTTGCTAATTTATTTAAAGAAATTTTAATAGAACTAAAAAAGATTTCTTGGAGAACTTCATGCTCAAAAAAGGAAAGATCGGCTAAAAGAGACCTGTTTTCGCAGTCTTGCTGACAGTTATAGTCCGTGAGGTTCACTTTATTTTTTCTATTTGACAATTCTAACATACGACTCCAGCAAGCGTA
>CAZQNB010000017.1:3489-23930 GCA_964594545.1 uncultured bacterium
AACATGATCAATGACGGGGAGGATCAGAACTTTAATTTTTGGTAAGTTTTAAGGAAGGAGATAGGAAAAACGTTCTGGGGGTAATCGGAGTTGGTTTGATCCCTAAATGGTTCCAATAGGTATTCCCATCTCCTTCATAACTAATTAACAGCTGCTCCCCCGGCTTAATCGTTTTTTTTGCCACATAGACGACTTCCAGAGGGGAGATCTCAAGACCCTCGTCATTTTTTGGAATTTTAAAAATGTGGGATACGACGTTGGGTTTGTCTGAATGATTGACAAACCGGATAAAATTCCCCTCTTTTTCTGCGTCCACATCGATGGCGTATAAACGATTGCTTCGGTACAAATTTTTCTTATCAAACATCTCTTGCTCTTTTCTTGAGAGGAGAATGTCCACGATAGGGGCGAATGCGTAGCAGGAGTCTCCCGGCGCGTTTTGGGGAAGTATGGAGACAATTCCGGAGTAGGGACCGATCACTTCTCCCTTCAAAATAGGTTTTGCTTTTGGGTGTAAAAAGATCCCGGATCCTAGTTTCTTCGGCAGTTTTTTGCAGACCAGATTGTCCGGCAATCCTCTCTCTTCAATTGCCCTGCACACAAGAGCTAATTCCTTTATATTTTTCTTTCCCATCCGGGGGACATGAATCCTTTGCTTGCGAATTTCTCTCACGATGATTCGGTTAAGGCTGGGATCAATAGACTGGCGAGCAAGTTTGTATTTCATTTTTTAATATAATTCTTTGTTTTGTTTGGTTTTATTATGTCGAACGAAATAATATAATTCAACCTGTTCTAAAATATATAAATAAAAACCTAGCTTTTGAACTATCTACTAAAAAAAATATTTGATGTCCTAGAAGATACAGGGTATAGCCTGAAATAGGGATACTTTACAATGAAAAACTCGACTTTAGCTTTATCTATTGCCTCTATTTTCCCTTTACTGGGGTTTGCTGAATCGACCTTGTCAACCGAAAGCGGGGGGCCCTATATTGTTTTTGAAAGTCCGGAAGCGAACTGCGTTATTCGCAATGACTATCCGATTACTTTGGGCGTCGTAGACATTACCTCCGGAGAAACCTATGGATATTATTTTACCGGAAGTGGCTCTTATATTTTTGAAGTGGGCTCCGGTTTTGCTTCGTTTAATGTTGTCAGCGGTAACCAGCCCGTTATTGTCGACAATTTGATTCAATTAAATAGCTCGACTGTAGCGAATTTAAATGCGGATTTACATATGACCGCGACTTCTAAAATTTTAGGGTCCGGAGATCTCTTGAAGAGAGGTTCGGGAGCGATCGTTTTAAGCGGCCCGAATAGTTTTGAAGGGATGACGCAAATAGAAGAAGGAACCATTCGGGCGAAATCTTATAATACTTTATCGAGGTTTTCGCCTGTGACTCTTTCGGATGCACCCGGGGTTTTGCTTGATCTGGATGGATTTGACAATACGATTCCGGGTCTCAGCGGGGGAGGGGAAAATGGAGGGAATGTTCATTTGGGCCATGGAACGCTTACTTGTGACAATGAGCATGCAACAACCTTTCATGGTGTCATTTCAGGCCAAGGATGTTTGAAAAAAAACGGAAAGGGGACTTTGCGCTTAACCGGTTGCAATAGGCATGAGGGGGGGACAATCATCAATAATGGGGCGATTGAAGGGGATACCAGAAGTTTGCGAGGAGCGATATCCAACGATTCTACTCTTTTTTTAGCGCAAGATTTCGACGGAGTATTTGAAGGGATTGTTGATGGATTTGGGTCGCTCTCTAAGCTCGGATTAAGCACAGTTACTTTCACGCAATCTCAAAATTATAAAGGCAAAACATCGATCGAAGAAGGAGTTCTCAAAGCAGGCGGGTTAAATGTATTTTCCCCCTTTTCGCCGCATGTTCTTGCAAGAAGTGGAGAGATAGCCCTCGATTTAAACGGTTTCGATAATGAAATTGGAAGTTTAAGCGGCTTTGGAAATGTACATTTAGGATCCGGCAGATTAACGTGCGGAAGAGATAAAACAACCACCACTTATAGAGGCGTTATTTCGGGTTCCGGAGGTGTCACAAAAGAGGGGAGGGGAGCTCTTATTTTAACAGGAGTAAATTGCTATACAGGGGTAACGCAAATCAATAAGGGGGCGCTGCAAGCAGGCTCTGCCAATACATTTTCCCCTTTTTCGAAAGTGGTCCTTTTAGATAGTCAAAAATCCTTACTCAATCTCAATCATTTTAACAACACGATTGCCAGTTTAAGTGGAGATGGGATTGTTTTTTTAGGCAGCGCCACTTTGCGTTGCGGAAGCGACAATACAACAACGCAGTTTGATGGAAGTATACTAGGCTTGGGCAGTGTAGTTAAGGAGGGAAGCGGCTCCTTTATTCTTGCGGGAAGAAATGACTATAGAGGGCCCACCATCATCCAAAATGGGACCTTGCGCGCGGGCGCCATCAATGCATTTCCTTTCTTCTCCCATTTTGTCGTTGATGCGACCTTGGATATCAACGGATTTGATAACGCAATTGGGAGTTTAAGCGGCAGCGGCGTTGTCCATTTAGATTCGGCTTCTTTAGAGACAGGCCTCAACAATACAACGACAATCTTTAACGGCACCATTACGGGCCTTGGCAATTTGATCAAAATGGGGACAGGCACCTTTACCCTAGAAGGGGCTAACACCTATGAAGGGTTTACTTTTGTCGAAAATGGGGTCCTTAGCGCGGGGAGAGCCAATATTTTCCACTCGTCATCGCCGATGATATTGCAAGAGGGAGCTTTTCTTCATCTCCATTCCTTTAACAACGCAATCGGAAGCTTGCATGGCGCAGGGAGGGTTCTGTTGGGGTCTGCAGATTTAACTTGCGGAGAGAACAACTTTCCGTCCGCTTTTAGAGGAAGCCTATCCGGAAGCGGCAGGCTGATTAAAGTAGGAAGAGGAACTTTAACTCTCAGAGGTTTTAATGATTATAGCGGGGGAACCGTCATTCATTCAGGGATTTTGCGAGGAACCACTGTCAGTTTGCAAGGGATGATTGAAAATCATGGAGTGGTTGAATTCAACCAAAGTCAGGATGGGGTTTATGCAGGAAATATCGAGGGACCCGGGTCTTTCATCAAAAGTTCTACAGGAACAGTCAGGCTTTCCGGAACGAATCTTTACTCCGGAGATACCCTAGTTTTAACAGGGGTGTTACAAGCCGGATCTACACATGCTTTTTCTCCTCATTCTCATATGACGGTCAATGGGAATCTGGATCTGAATCACTTTGATAATACCATTGGCTCTTTAAGCGGTAGCGGATCTGTTTTACTTACAAATGCGCAGTTGACGTGTGGAGGAACGGATGCGACGACCCATTTTTCCGGAAATGTATCCGGATTGGGGAGCCTTGTCAAAGAAGGGGAGGGGACGCTTTCCTTAAGCGGTACAAACAGCTATTTGGGAACTACGAAGATACATGCCGGGACTCTTCAGGCCGGCGCTTCGAATGCCTTTTCTCCCTATTCGGCAGTGATTTTAAGGAGTGGATCTACTTTAGATCTCAATTGTTTTAACAATGCAATTGGGGGTTTGAGTGGCGAAGGGAGGATTTTGTTAGGGAGTGGGTTTCTAACATGCCATATTAATGAATCTGCAATATTTGAAGGAAATATTGAAGGGGTTGGCGGCTTAATAAAAGAGGGAGGGGGCACGCTTACATTCACAGGTTCTCATCAATATGCGGGAGGGATAACAGTCCTCTCTGGAGTTCTTGAGGGAAGCGCGGATAGTTTACCAAACGATATCATTAATCATGCAACCGTTGTATTCAATCAGAGCGCAAATGAAACATACGCAGGGAACATAACGGGAGCTGGCGAGCTCATCAAGTTGGGGGTAGGCAAGCTTGTATTGAGCGGCTCTAATCGATATGTTGGCGGGACAACCATCCTCTCCGGAGTTCTTGAAGGGATGTCAGATAGTTTACAGGGAAATATTATCAATCATACAGAGCTTTACTTCAATCAATTACATGAGGGGAGTTATTTTGGAGAGATTACAGGCCCCGGCTCTTTTGTAAAATTTGGGAATGGAACTTTAACTTTACATAAACGGAGTGATTATACCGGAGGGACAACGATATCTGAAGGGACGTTGCGAATGGGAAATGCGAATATTTTGTCTCCCGCCAGCGATATGGTTGTGGCAACAGGAACTTGGGATCTAAATGGCCAAAACCAGACAATTCAGAATTTTTCAGGCAATGGCGTTACAAACCTTGGGAGTGCGGCTTTAACTGTAAACATAGGGAGTCCATCAGAGTATGAAGGAATGATTGTAGGTTCCGGTTCTTTCATTAAAAAGGGATCTGAAACGATCCTTTTTTCAGGGACCGGGACGAAACTCTATGAAGGGGGAACAACGATATCTGAAGGGACGTTGCAAATGGGAGCGCCCTTTGTGATGCCGGCCCATGGCGCTGTTGTTGTCTCTTCCGGGATTTTTGATCTCAATCATCACGACCAGGCGATTGGAAATTTTTCAGGAAATGGGGTCACGGAACTTGGGAGCGCGTCGCTTTTTATTGAACAAACACAAAACCTTGTCTATTCAGGGATCATTACAGGGGATAGCTCAAGTGCAATTCATAAATTCGGGATTGGAGAGCTCCGTATTACGGGAGAAAACCCGGACTTTTTTGGTACGCTCACTGTAGACCTTGGCAGGCATATATTAAATGGCAATCTATCCAATGCGCATATTGTGATTGGGAGCGGTGGGATTTTTAATGGAAATGCATTTGTCGGAGGTGTCACAAACTCCGGGAAAATTTCCCCCGGAAATTCCATTGGTTCTATGAGTGTGGGGAGCCTCTCTTTAAATCCAAGCTCATTGCTTCAACTTGAATTCAATGATACGCTCCAAAACGATCAAATTCATGTCAATCCGGGATCTGCGCTCCTCGATGGCGCGATTGCAGTCATCTTTTATCCGGGTGTTTATGTAGATGGGATGTCATATCCGTTTATTGACACTCCAAATGGGAGTGTGATGGGATCTTTTAGCGAGGTGACAAGTAACGCGCCTGAGCTTATTTTCTCGATAGACTATCGTTCACAAGAAGTGGCACTCACTGTTTTGAAGGCCCGCGGCGATATGTTTTTTCAGCTTCCCTTGGAAGGAAGGGCTCTTTCTGTTGCAAGCAATTTAATCGGGATTAACAACCAAGGAAATCTTGTTACGGATCCGGATCTTTATGCTGCAATTCTACAATTTCAAGGAGAGGGTGCGCAATCGGTAAGTCATGCCCTTGTACAGATGGATCCATCGCCCTATACGACCATTGAAGCTGGTTTTGCGTTAATTAGTCCCTTTCTCGCAGAAATGTTCGGAGGAAAAAGACACAAAGGGAGCTGTCCCGGGTGTTGCGTTTGCGAAGAGAACAAATGGAAGCTTTGGGTAAACCCCTTTTTCGATCAGATAAATCAGCGTTCCATTGATGGCCAAGATTTTTATACAGCCAATGTAGGGGGATTCGCAATAGGGCTTGAGAGATGTATCAATGAAGACTGGTCGATGGGGATTGGCGGCGCGTTTGACCACGCCTCTATCCACGCAGATGAGGGGAGGGGGGAATCTACAAGCAATAACATTTATGGTTCATTGTATGCAGACCGGCATGGGGAGTGGACCCATTTGTCGATGACTTTGCTTGGGGGGTATGATCAGATTTCTGCGCAAAGACATATTCATCTACTTTCGACCGATTCTATAGCGAAGGGCGGGTATAATGCGGGGGAGTTGATCGGGCAAGTTTCGGGGGCTTTTCTTTTCGGAGGGGGAGAAGCTGAGCTCAATTTCTACACGACAGTGACAACCGATACTTTCTTTCAACCGTCGTTTAAAGAAACGAATGCTGGAGGGTTGTGTTTGAAAATAGACAGCCAAATATCGAGCTTTTTAGTCTCTGAATTGGGGGTTTTGTTTAAGTCTCGAAAAACTACGTTAACCAGTTGTTGGGGGCCCGATCTATGGGGCGCTTTTGTTAATGAAACCATCCTAACGAATGGTAAAATCAAATCGAGATTTGTAAATCAAGACAAACCGTTTTATACAACGGGTATCCACCATGGCCAAAATCTGCTTGAATTGGGCATTTCGTTTTCCTATCTAATGAACAAGGGTTTTGGTTTTACGGTTACCTATTCTCCGCAATTTGGCGCGCACATTCTTTCCAATCGAGCGGATTGCAGACTCAATTGGAATTTCTGAAAATTAATTTATCGATCGATCAAATTCGAGCCCAATTCGCAGAAAAAGACGCTTCTTAAATCCTCATAACCTGTTGATTATTAGGCGATTTTGGTGAATCTTTCACATTGATATAAACGTTTGATTTAATTTATTATTAAGTATATAATATATTTATGAATATATTAGAAAAGCTCCCCAAGTTTTATTTATCAGAAGTAAGAGAGACCGAGATTCCTCAAGTAATAGCAATCCTTTCAAAATGGAAGGGGAGAGCTGTTGTCAAGTGGGGGGCTGCTAACCCAGGTGAAGAGAAAGGTCAATGTAAAGATGAATTTAGATCTTGCGCAGGACGATGTCAAGATTTACTAGACTCTCTTTCGAGAAGAGAGGATCCAAGCCCAGAGAGCCAAAAATTTTATTTATGCAGAGAGCAAGATCAGGTGATTCAAGCAATCATGGAGATCGATCTCAGTCTCCGAGCTCGAATAGTTACTATTGAAACCTTGGTGACCAATCCCAAAAATATTCGGTCCGAAGTTAATTCTGAAGAATCGGGAAGAGTTGCTGGAGCGGGAAGCTTTTTACTTGAGAGCGCGGAACTGCTTGCATTGAATACAGGCTGTATCCGAGTCGAATTGATGGCAACTTTAAGCTCTATTGGGTTTTATGCGAAGAAAGGATATGTTGAAGATCCAAAAGAAGGCTCATTGGTTAAAAAAATAGACCAAATTCGAGCCCAATTCCTTCCTAGAGAAGCTGCTTAATCCAGAAATCAGAACGTCTGATAATACATGTTATGTCAACTATTTACTTGAATACGGTATTGATTGCAGGATTTCGATCCGTCAAGGTGCAATACAGCCAGATGAAAGCGAACGATCCTTGCACCTGGAACCGTAGGCAGAACGGTTTTTCTAAAAAACTCGCCTATCTCGTCCGCAACAACAGGTACTTGTTTGGGGGTCATAAAAGGAGTTATTGATCTTGAATACCCCTGCCCTTCTCCTTCTATACGACCGTGAATGGCTCGAGCTACAACGGCAACACGAGAAGCCGTCGGGATTTGCAGTATATGATTGAGGTATGGATCTATGTAAGTTTTATGGCTTGTGGGTGTTGTCATAATTAAAATTCTATCAGCAAATTCGATTTATTTGAAATGAAAAAGTTTCGACAATATTTTGTAATTCATGTAAAATGCACGTAATAACAAATTAGGTATTATGGGCGTAAGCACAAATTCAATTTTTGATTATATCTCCGATCAGATCTTTCCTACTTACGATACGATTTCTATTTCTTCAGATTGGACAAAGGATGAGAAAACACCTAGCGATCCGATCATAAACCTTAACAATAACCTTCGTGCGGAGCTCGTTTGTATTGACGATTACCCCACGGCAAGAAAAGTGATATCTGCCTGGGCAAGTATCGCCAAAGAAAAAGCAAACAACCCCCTTGCCACAGATTCTGAAAAAGATCAGTTTTCCGGATGCGAATGGATAAGTAAAGCGGTCGCCTCTTGCCTCTCAGATTCCGATGACGAGAGTTTGATTTATGTTTGTAAAGACAAGGAAGGGAATATTCAAGGAGCCATGGTTGTAGATGTACTGTGGTCGCATGTAGATATAGATTATTTAGTGACAAATCCAATCAATATTCGATCCATTGTCAATGAACATGAATCCAAAAAAGTCGCAGGCGCAGGAACGTGTCTTTTACAAAAGGCGGAAGAAGTGGCGGTTGAAAGCGGAAAGAAGTCGATCAAACTCTATCCCCTCACATCAGCGATAAATTTTTATTTAAAGAATGGGTTTTCTTATATCAATTATTGCATGGTGAAAACTGTTCACAAAATCCATGATTCGATTACAGTTCCCTATTTCGATGTCGCGTAATATAGTGCTTCCAGTTGAAAGCCACCTACGAAAACTGAATTAAAAGCTCTCAAATTTCGAATAAAAGGTCGGGGTTAATATTAATTCAATATTGACCCCGACCTTTTATTCGAAATTTGAGGCTTTTAATCAGTTTTCGTCTAGGGGCCTTTCAACTGGAAGCACTATATACCGCTCGTGATTCAAGAATCGACTTTTGGGCGGGTCCTAGCAACAGGAACTCCCGAAGAAGTAGCCAAAGCGAAACAATCAAAAACAGCGAAATATATTTTCCCATCAACAGCAAACAGACATTCTGGTTATAAAAAATAACTTGAATCTCTGATCATTTGTGCTATAAGATCAATGGTCCCTTTTAACTTGAGGAGTGTATGATAAAAAAATTTGCCTTCATTCTCGCCGGACTTTGCGCTACTGCTCTCGATGCTAATATCAATCAACTAAAGGAAAATATTGTTAACGCATCCTGTATAAATCGTACTACAGATCAAATGCCCCCAATGATACCGATTTCGAACTTTCATTTTTCAGGTTCCGATAATGGCCAAAATATTTTATATCAAAACAACCAGATATCCGATCCGTCGATCTGTTTAGTTTCAAAAGATCAGATACCCCTGCAAAACAATACGGCTCCTCAAATGAATGTAAGCAGAATATGGTATGGTCCCCATATTATCACATGGCAAGCTAATGGACTATTTGTGCAACAAGCTGCAAGAAATTCCAATCCTGCAAGCGCAGTTAAGTCGGTCGGCGCCGGAATTGCATATACCTATGGGGGATTTAAAAATATCACCCTTGGCTCCATGTTCGATTATTATAGAGCAGAACAGCACGCTTCAAGTACAAGCGGACACACAAACGAGTATATCATTACCTTGTATTGCCAATACGCAAAAAATTGGGTGGCAGAGACAGGTTTCTTGCTCCTCTTAGAAGACAACCACTTCCACAGGCATATTGAGAATCCAACGGAAACTGCAAAATCTTCTTTTATGCAATATGGGCTTGCTCCCCATTGGAGGTTTGGATATCGGTGGATCTATTCAACCGGAGGCAATCGATTTACTGTTGAACCTTTTGCCCAGTTAGAAATTTTGACCACTTTACAAGAAAAATATACCGAGTCCGACGCTCCGATCGGAGGAAACTCCTTTCCCTCCGCAGTATTTTGCTCTACCTTAACACAAACAGGACTTCGATTATGGCAGTTGATGCAGTGGACATATGGCTATTGGATCGTTCATCAAAAAGTCGCCTACTTTAACATCACCCCATTTGGGAAAACAGAGACAGTCATTCCGATTTTTGTTGGGGAACCTACAGCAATCACTCTGAATAACAACGTACAAAACCTCTTTGCAGGGACGTTTAGTCTTGCTCATGAATGGAAAAATGGATGTATGCTTTCCGGAATATACCAAGGCATTTTTGGGGATGGATATTCCTCAAATATGGTGACAGGGACCTTTAGTTATAATTTCTAAAAATCGAAAAGCAAAAAAGGGGTCATTCCCCTTTTTTGCTTTCTTTCAATAAAGGGTGGTAGAGGCGAACTTCGATCAAGCTCTATTCGTCCACATCAGCGATAAATTTTTATTTAAAGAATGGATTTTCTTATATCAATTATTGCATGGTGAAAACTGTTCACAAAATCCATGATTCAATCACGAACGGTATAGATGTCGCGTAGAAACCCCAAAAAAAGGTTCTGATTCACTCTCGATCAACCTTGTTTATCAAGGTGGGACCATCCCTGAAGGGAAGCTTTTTTACCTCAAGGGAAACTTAGCCTTCAGCCTTCTGATCCCTGTTTAAAAAATATCGTTGATGAGCATTTGACATCAGAGTGTCCATAATTTTAGGGAAACATGAATCCTAAATCATATGGGGAATTTCTGGATAGGAATTTATTCGCGCTCTCCCCTATAATGAACGGAATTATCAATCTTCTTAAGGGAAATATGAGAATTATCCATTCAATGGGTCACGTGCTTGGCGGAGCTCTTCTGATCGCAGGAACAACGATCGGCGTCGGCATGCTCGCCTTACCGGTTGCTACGGGACCCGCCGGATTTCTCCCCTCTGTTGCCATCTATGCTATTTGCTGGCTTTTCATGCTCTGCACTGGCCTTCTTCTTGTCGAGGTGTGCCTATGGATGCCCAAAGACACCAGCTTCATCTCGATGGCGGATAAATTTTTTGGGACGACAGGACGTGTCGTATTTTGGCTCATGTACCTTTTCCTGTTTTTAACAGTGATGATCGCCCACGTAGCAGGCGGCGGAGAAGTGCTCAAAGACCTCACAGGCACTCACCTCCCCGATTGGGCCGCAGCGATTGTCTATACAGTCGTTTTTGTCCCCGTTGTCTATCTTGGGACTCGCACTGTCGACAGACTCAATATGTTTCTCATCAGTGGCGTTGTGATTTGCTATTTTGCTTTTTTAAGCGTATCGGTGTCATCGGTCAATCTATCGCTCCTATCGCATGCAAACTGGGGAAAAGCTTGGGTTGCCCTCCCCATCTTATTTACAGCCTTTACCTATCAAATCATCATCCCCTCTTTGATGACCTACATGGATAGAAACGCAGCCAAAATTAGACTGGCTGTAATTTTTGGCTCTACCCTCCCTCTTGTCATCTATTTAGTCTGGGAGTTTCTCATCTTAGGGATTGTCCCTTCAAGCGGCCCAAATAGCCTTATCGAAGCTGCCCAAACAGGGCAAAACGCGGTCGGCCCCTTAAGGCACTTTGTCCAAAATCCGATCATCTTCCAAATCGGGAAATACTTCGCCTTTTTTGCTCTGACCACTTCCTTTATTCCTCTCGCGCTTGCATTTCTCGATTTTCTAGCCGACGGCTTAAAGTGGAAGAAAAAAGGGTCTAAAAAAATCCTCCTATGTGGGGTTGTTTTTGGTATCCCCTTAATCATTGCGCTCAAATATCCGCAAATCTTTTTGATCGCCTTAGGCTATGCAGGCGGCATCAGCTGCGCGTTTCTCTTTGGACTTATGCCCCCTCTCATGGCTTGGGTGGGTAGATATGTTCTCAGATTGCCTCATGGGCAAAAGCAGCTACCCGGAGGGAAGCCTGTGCTTATAGTGCTGATGGTCTTTGCTTTTATTATTTTAGCAGGACAGGTCTTGCAACAAATTGTTTAAATATTATTAGGAGACTTATTTATGTCGGTAACTAATTCAATAACACCCCGTACGATTAGAACGCCAATCACAAAACGAGCCCAATCTCCTATATCTACTCCTCCAAATGATAAACCCAATGTAGATTCAAGGATCAGTTGCCTGGCAGCTGATTCCCTAAAAAATCCTCCACAAATCCCGCGATCAGATTCTCAGATCTCGACCCTAGGTGCACGCTTTCAAGGGCTGCTTGATTCAAATATTTGGCGTTCTAATCGTCCATTGCCCCCTGACAGGCTACCCAAATATCCAGAAAGCCTGAAAAATTTTCTCGGAGGAGCGTGTTCTATTTGGCCAGGAAAAAAAAGAGAGGAGACTCATTTTGTAGTGCCTATATTTGCAGGTGTAGTCATTAACAATCGTCAAGCTCCGTTGACCTGTAAAAATTTATTTGAATTGAGTAAAAGTCGAGAGAGTCCGCATGGATTTAAATGGTGTATGGACTGGTTCCTTCAAAAGCATGGAGATATTCGATGTAGTAACCAATTTCACTGGTTAGTTATGACGCAAGATGTAATTCCTGCCAGCGTGGGTCCCATGTCTTTTGAAGAGAAATCAAAAAAACTACCTCCTGGTTACACTGTTCCTAGGGCTTTTCATGCAATAATGGCTTATGGGTGGAGACAAAAATATTCTAAGTCTTACACCCAATGTGAAGAAGAAGTTAATGACACAACACATAATTTCAAGGGACATGTGATAGTCGGGAATTACAATGATGAATGTGGGATGGCTATCCTCCCCTCAGAGATGCCCGGATATCCCCATTTTAAGGAGACAGGGATTGCTGGTATTCAAATATTTAAATGCGAATAGTTGCAGTGACCACTCCCTCGCCTAAAGGCGAAGGCTTCTAGGGATTTCTCCCAAGCCATCTAGTCCGAGGGCTAAAATATTTTGCGTTGACTCTTTGTTGGTCGAAGCCTGAATTGAAAAGATTTCCGAACTAACATAGGAATATGTTATGATTCGGTCTATGAATTTGTCAAAAGATTCTGCTGTGATTCGTCAGTACATCGAACAGCAAGCAACCCCTCAAGCTTAGACGCGCGATTCATCTCGGCCCTAAAGGACCGAGTTTTCTCGCGTCGAGGGATAAATCTCTAAATTCTATACCCAAACGGATAGAGACCATGAAAAAAGACCCTAAATTTGTTCAAGCAACGTCTGATGTCATCGAAAACCTCGAAGCTCTGCAGTTCGATCTAAATCGTTGTGTGGATGAGGGAATGCTCGATTATGGTAGCGCCTATTATAATGAGTTATCTGATCTTTTGGAAGAGGCTCACATCGTAAAGACTCCGGAAGAACTCTCCCAAATCATCATTCTTGCAAAAACATTAGAGACCGATATCAATGCTTGGAAGAGCCTTCGTGGACAAACAACCGTCTCTTTAACTTGGCCTATCCTTTAGCTGCGTAAAGTAAGACTGCGCAGGCTTGCGCTACGTTTAGGGATTGAATGTGCCCTTGCATCGGAATGTAGATAGACCGATTCGCCCGTTTACAAATTAAAGGCTGTATCCCCTCCCCTTCAGACCCTAAGATCAGTAAGGTTTTTTCTGAAAATTTAAAGTGGGTCAAGCTTTCTGACGCCTCATTTAATAAAGTCGTCACTGCATCAAATCCGGCGTCTTGAAATTCAGAAACAGCTTCTGCTAAATTTGAAACCCTGATCAAGGGGATAAGTTCCGAGGCGCCGCAACTTGATTTTGTCGCGACAGCAGTCAGATCCGCCCCCCGATTTTTAGAAAATACCACAGCATCGACTCCAAAACACTCCGCAGATCTGAGAAGCGCTCCTAAATTTTGAGGATCAAAAATTTGATCGAGCATCAACACTAAACACCGTTCTTTCTCCTCAGAGCCCTGAAGAAAATTTTTAAGGGGCGTAAATTCCCTGCTTTTCACTTGGGCCACAAAAGACTGGTGGGAATCGCTATCCACCATGTCTGTCAAGGCATTGAAAGAAGCAAACGTAATGGGGATGTTTTTGGCTTTGCAAAGATCGATGATTTCCGACTTTCTCCCCTTGTCTTTGAGAGTTTCTGCAAAGACATGAATGAGCCTTTCCGGCGCGTGGACAAGCACCTCTTTAATGGCGTGCAGGCCCATGATCAATTGATCTTTTGGAATTGTCTTTTTCGGTTGATTCATAAAATCTATTCAGTGGGCTGGATCCTATAGATCGTATCGACATCCTCAATACTCGAGAGCATGCATCCCAAATCATTGAGTTTTCCGGAATCTAACTGGTACACCCAACCATGGACTGTCAGAGGTTGTTTTCTGTGCCACGCCCCTTGAACAATTGTGGTATGGCAAATGTTTTTGACTTGCTGCAATACATTGAGCTCAACCAACCGATTATACCGTCTTCTTAAATCGGTGATTTTTTCAAGTTCCCGTTTATTGGCCGCATATACGTCCCGAATATTGCGCAGCCAGTTGTCGACAAGCCCTAACTGGTGGTCCATCATGGCCGCCTTTACGCCGCCGCAATCATAATGGCCGCACACAATCACATGCTCGATTTTCAAGATGTCGATCGCAAATTCAAGCACGGAAAGGCAGTTGAAGTCGGTATGCGGGAACATGTTCGCTACGTTGCGATGGATAAAAAGCTCGCCCGGCTCAAGCCCTATAATCTCATTTGCAGGCACTCGGCTATCTGAACAGCCGATCCAAAGATACCGAGGAAGCTGGTCTTTTGCTGTCTTAAAAAAGAACTCAGGGTCTTTCTCGATCTTCGAGGCAACCCACGCCTCGTTGTTTTCAAATAAAATTTTTAGCTTTTTCATGATTGGCTACAGTATACCTTAAATTCCCGTAATAAGATATATTTCGTTAAGTTGTTAAATGTCAATAACTTGTGATGCCCTTCTCGACCAATAGTCGGGGCCGTAGTCGTAAAGGAGCTGCTCGCCCCTCTTAATGGGTCTGCTTGTGATTAAGATCACGTGGCTAAAAAAGTCGATTGTCGCAAGAGAGGACTGTAGATTTGGGGTTTGGCTGTGATTGATAAAGCGAGAAATCCCCCCTCGATCTTGGGCATCGATGGTATAGGGGGTGCTTTCCCCGTTTGTCATGGTATAGTCAAAGCAATAGGCGTTTGTCTTATCTTTTCTTTTAGATTTTCTTAAAACCCCCGAATATTCGGCGATGAATTCCATTTTTCTAAAATTTCGATTCGCAAAAACGCCCCACCCTAAAACAGGATCGATGTAGCGCAAAATAACATCAGGGATAAAGGGAGATTCAATTTCAGTTTTAAAGAAGTTGCCAAACCAAAGCTGTTGGCGAGTGAGCTCCCCTTTTTTATACAGCTTTTCTGTTTTTTTTCTCAATTTTTCATAGAGAGACGGGGGATCAAATTCTAAATGATGAATAAAGGTCGTTTGCGTTAATTTTTCCCAATCCTCAAGGGTTAGGATTTGAGAGATTCCCTCTTTTTCAACTTTTAAAATTGCTTTGGTGTTTGTTGACATTCTTTCCAATAAAACGTTCCATAGTCGAAGGTAAACTGGGTCCCTTCTTCGATTTCTTTGAGCGCGATAAAAATCATTCGAGGCATTCCTCTCCAATAGACTGACTGCAGGCTTAAATTCGGTTGCGCGCTATGATTGATAAACCGAGTAAAATTGCCTGATTTTTCTGCATCGATAATATAATTTCTCCGTCCCATTTGCCAAGTGGTATATCGAACGCAGTATCTTTTATCTTTGATTGCCCTCGATTTCCTCTCTTGAATGATTCCTGTGTACTCTCCGATGAAGGAACAAGAGGGAATCCTTTGCTCTGTAAAAACCCCGAACCCGATTTCGTCATCAATGAACCGAATGGAGACAGCAGGGTGTGTAGCTTGTTGGATTTCTTTATCGAAATAAATCCCCATCCAGGTTTTTTCCGGAGGAACGCGATCTTTCGTCTTTGCTTTTTGGGATCGAGAGAGAATCGTATAAAAAGTCTCTTCGCTTTCAAAAACAGGGTTAGATAAGAACAAAAGTTGATCGAGCATCTTGTGATGTTTTGCATCTTCAAATATGACCCCTTTTGTTTTTCTAAAAGGAATTGGGTCCAATGAAAAAAGTTGTTTAGAAAATCTCCCCTTTTTCAAAAATTGAGACAGCTCAATGGGCGTGAGCCCGTAGAGATTTCTTTTCAACAGAAGACTTGGATCTTCGGCAAGATCGCTTGGTAGCTCCTCAAGATCAGATATCACAGCTAAATGGAGGAGGTTATCTCCCTCTTTTGTTGTCACGTTTCGTAAAGCCGGATCTGATGGATCGATGATCTGAAAAAATTCTTCCCAGGTCATCTTCTGCGATCTCAATCTCTCCAACGCAAGAGTGAGCAACTTATACTCGGGAGTTTTCTTTTGATCTATTCCTAACTCCTCGGTTCCCGGGGCTCGTTTTGATTCCGGAAGGGGGAGAATAAATGCCTGATCCAACGCTTTGTCCTTAAAGAAAGTGGTTGATTATCAAAATCGGTGGCGATTTTGTCAAATGAATAAGAAAAAGCGGGTGTAAGTAAAAATGTTAGGCACATAGGAAAAATAAAAGAACAGGATCCGCTTCGCTTGCAGGATCGCTCACTTCGTTCGCGGCAGGAAAAAGAAAAGATCTATCCTGGCTTACGTTTCGCAGGATCCTGCCGCCATGCTTCATGGCGATCCTGTTCATTAGACCTCTTGCGCCTAACATTTTTAATACCAATCGCAATAAATAACTTCCTATTTAAGCGCGTCAAAGCGTCGAAAATCGAAGATCGTAAGTGGCATTGTATTGACTTAATACTATGCCACTTACGATCTTCGATTTGTCGACAGCTTTCACGCAGCTTAAATAGGAAGTTATTTATTGCGTTTGGTATAACTACACCCCGGAAAGGCAGAGTTGGTAAAGAAGGGCGCCCAAGACTGCGCCAACTAAAGGTGCGATGACCGGAATCCACGCATATTCCCAATCAGAAGACCCTTTCCCGGCAATCGGAAGAAAGGCATGCATCATCCGAGGCCCCAAATCTCTTGCCGGATTGATGGCAAAACCTGTTGGCCCCCCAAGAGATAGACCGATGCTAAAAATCAAAATCCCGACAGCATAAGGGCCAACCCCTGAACCAATCCCGTTATGCACATTAAAAATGCCGAGTACCCCGATGATGAGGACGGCGGTTGCAATCACCTCGACACCGAAATTGGACCATGTCGATCGGATCGCAGGTTTTGTGCAAAAGCAAAGAAGTTTTAAATTGGCGTTTTCGGTAATTTCCCAATGTCGATAGTAAGCAATCCAAACAAAATAGGAGCCGAGCATCGCTCCGAGCATTTGCCCCGCCACATAGTACGGAATGAGGGAAAGCGGCGTTTTGCCTGCCACACAAAGACCTAAAGTCACCGCAGGATTCAAATGGCCGCCGCTGACCCACCCGACAGTGTATACAGCGATCGCAACCGCAAAAGCCCACCCGGCTGTGATCACAATCCAGCCCCCATTTTCGCCTTTAGACTGACGAAGTAAAACATTTGCCACCACTCCATTGCCAAGCAAGATGAGAAGAAACGTTCCAAAAAACTCTGCGATAAATAGGCTCATATTTCTATTGACTATCAGAGAAAAACATTTTAATAAAGAGCTATGAGATATATTTTAGCTTTTGATCAAGGGACTACCTCCTCTCGCGCCCTCATCATCAACGAGATGGGGGAAATTTGCGCAATTGCGCAAAAAGAGTTTAAACAATATTTTCCTCAGTCGGGATGGGTGGAACACGATGCGGAAGAGATTTGGGTTTCGCAGTATGCTGTCGCAAACGAGGCTCTTGCCAAGGCGAAAATAACAGCTTCCCATATTTCCGGGATCGGGATTACAAACCAAAGAGAGACAACCATTCTTTGGGATCGGAAAACAGGAAAGCCCATTTGCCGAGCCATTGTTTGGCAAGATAGAAGAACCTATCCCCTTTGCGAAGAGCTTAAAAAGAGAGGTTTGGAGCCTTTGTTTAAGAAAAAAACAGGGCTTCTTCTAGACCCCTATTTTTCAGCGACAAAAATTGCCTATTTGCTCGATCACGTAAAGGGAGCTAGAAAAAAAGCAGAAAAGGGGGAACTTGCCTTTGGAACTGTCGATTCATGGCTTGCTTGGAAGTTATCTTCAGGGAAACTCCATATCACAGATGCGACAAATGCGAGTCGAACTTTACTGTATAATATCCATACCGGGCAGTGGGATGATGAATTGTTAGACATTTTGAACATCCCTAAATCTCTACTCCCCTCCGTTAGAAGTTCTTCTGAAGTGTATGGAGAAACAGCCCTCCATGTTTTTACAGCGCCTATTCCCATTGCAGGCATTGCGGGAGATCAGCAGGCGGCTCTTTTTGGGCAGGGCTGTTTTGAGACAGGGATGGCAAAGGCAACGTATGGAACCGGCTGTTTTATTTTGATGAACACCGGAAAGACCCCTGTTGTCTCTGAAAATAAATTGCTCACCACAATTGCCATCAAAATCGGATCGGAGGTGCAGTACGCTTTGGAAGGGAGCGTATTCATTTCAGGCGCGGCCATCCTTTGGCTTAGAGATGGGCTAAAAATCATTCAAAAAAGTGCCGATGTCGACAGTCTTGCGCAAACAGTTCCCGATACCGGAGGGGTCTATTTTGTCCCCGCTTTTACAGGTCTTGGAGCTCCGTATTGGGACCCTCATGCGAGAGGAGCTATTTTGGGGATTTCAAGAGGAACAACAAACGCTCATATAGCGAGAGCCACAATTGAGAGCATGGCCTATCAGGCAAGCGACGTATTTCATGCCATGGAAGCGGACGCAAAATATCGGATCAAAGAGATACGGGTCGATGGGGGCTCGGTGGTGAGCAATCTCCTGATGCAATTTCAAGCAGATCTCATGGGTTCAAACGTGTTAAGGCCAAAAATTCGAGAATCGACAGCTCTTGGAGCTGCTTTCCTAGCGGGTTTAAGTGTCGGCATTTGGAAAAGCAAAAAAGAGATCGGAGCGCTTTGGAAGATAGACTGTTCATTTACCCCCAAAATGGATGACTTAACCCGTTTTTCGAAGATGAAGTATTGGAAGAAAGCGGTAGAGCGTTCCAAAGACTGGGAGACATAACATGAATCGAGATGAAATGATTTTGGCCTGCAAACGGAATAAACATCCGTGGGACATCGTCATCATTGGAGGCGGCGCTACAGGTCTTGGAGCTGCTTTAGATGCGGCCTCAAGAGGCTTTACGACACTTCTATTGGAACAAAACGATTTTGCGAAAGGAACGTCGAGCCGAAGCACGAAACTCATCCATGGCGGTCTTCGGTATCTAAAACAAGGCAATATCGCTCTTGTTCGGGAAGGTTTGCAAGAAAGGGGTCTTCTTTGTCAAAACGCCCCCCACCTTGTCTCCCACCTCCCCTTTTTGATTCCCCACTATCATCTATGGGAAATCCCCATGTATAGAATCGGCGTTAAAGTGTACGATTTCATGGCGGGTAAGTTAGGAATTGAAAAATCGCTAGGGTTAAACTCAAAGGAAACAATCGTTCGGATCCCGACATTAGAGCCGCACCATCTTTGCGGAGGCACAATTTATTACGATGGACAATTTGACGATGCAAGACTTGCCATTTCTCTTGCGCAGACAGCCGTTGATCAAGGGGGCGTCTTAATCAATTATATGTCGGTCATCTCTCTTGTCAAAAAAGAGGGAAAAATCGTGGGTGTTACGGCGCGCGATGAAGAGACAAAAGAAGAGATCCAAATCAAAGCCAAGTGCGTAATCAATGCAACCGGGGTGTATTCAGATACGATCCGAAAAATGGATGATCCGGCAACGCATCCGATCATGGCCCCAAGCCAAGGGATCCATTTGGTCCTTCCTTTGGAGTTTATGAAGACAGATCTCGCCCTCCTCATCCCGAAAACAAAAGACGGAAGACTTCTTTTTTGCGTCCCTTGGCACCATCACCTTTTAGTAGGAACAACCGACACGCCGGTAAATAGCGTAGAGATCGAACCCAAACCGCTGGAAGAAGAAATCGACTATCTTCTTGAGCATGTGTCCCACTACCTTGTGAATAAGCCGGAAAGAAAAGATGTCCTCTCCGTTTTTACGGGACTGCGCCCGCTTGTTCGCAAAGGGGGCAAGTTGGGAGCTTCCCTTTCTCGCAACCACGAAATTTTGGTATCTCCATCGCATTTGATCACGATTGCCGGAGGTAAGTGGACGACCTATCGCAGGATGGGAGAAGAGGTGATCGATAGAGCCATTTACGTGGGCTCCCTTAAAAACACTCCCTGCCAAACCAAGCATTTGCGCCTTCATGGATATGAGCCAAAACAGCACTCTTTGGATACATGGAAAATGTATGGAAGCGATACCAAAAAAATGGAAGAGATGATGGAAAAACACCCGCAACTCAAAGAGCTGATCCACCCCAAGCTTCCGTATAGATTTGTGGAGGTTGTTTGGGCCTGTCGATATGAAATGGCAAGAACTTTGGAAGATGTTTTAGCAAGACGAACGCGCGCTTTATTTCTCAATGCTGCAGCAAGCCTGGAAGTTGCTGCAAAGGTGGCAAGGGTGATGGCAGAAGAATTAGGAAAAGACAAAAAATGGGAAGAAGAGCAAACTCTTACTTTTCAAAAACAGGCAAACAATTATCTTTGCAAAGTAGGTTGATATGATCAAATTCCCAATGAAGTTCGAAGTTGAGGCAAAAGCGTCGAGTGGAATGAATACCCAATGGACAGCGCAAACAGACTCCCTCCCCCCTATTCCGTCTGCGATCCCTCCGGAATTTATGGGCCCCGGCGGAGGATACTCCCCTGAAGATCTTTTTGCCCTCGCAGTTGTCAATTGTGTCATTGCGACATTCAAAGTGTACGCCGAAAGGGCAAAGATTGGGTTTCAAACAATCCACGGCAAGGCGATCTTAACGGTTGATAAACTGCCTGCAGAAGCAGGATTTGGGATGACGCAAATCGACGTTACCCTAAATGTGGTGGGAGCGACAGACACAGAAAAAACAAAGAAAACATTGGAACTTGCGATCAAAGATTGCGCAGTCAGCAATTCGATTAAATCAGGGAAAAC
>CAZQNB010000018.1:0-23488 GCA_964594545.1 uncultured bacterium
TTGTGAAAGGGACATAATAGGCAAAGGAAGGATTTGAGTCAATGAATTAGCAGTTATGTGAATCAACTGCTAATACGATCCTCAGTCGCAGAGGCGAGTCAATGTGACATCGAGGAGGTTTTTGTTCGTATAGATTTTTTTAATTTCTTCCCGTTGTTGTTGATATTTTTGTTTTGTAAGATCGTTTTGTGACGGAGCATAGATAGGAAGGGGGAAGTTTTGGGAAGAGATAGAGCCTATAAATTCCTCAAATGGATTTCTTGTTTCTGTTCCTTCTTGCAATTGAATGAAATAGGAGCTGTTTTCCTTTCCATATCCGTGGAGTAATCCCATTAAATAATGGTCTTCGAGCGCTTTATTCCAAAAATCTGATTTTGGATTTTTTAATCCGCTTTCAAAATTGTCTATATTTATCCCAATTCGTCTTTGAAAGTCTTCTTCGTTTTGTTGGATGGTCTTTCTTACTTCATTGATATTCACGAGATAATAGAGAATGTGCGACGGATCTCTGGGGCAAGGCATTTCTACGAAGCAAAAATTGGTGGGTGAAATGTTCTCTGCGTATTTTTTCCACGCATTCCAGTTTTCTATCATAGCGGTAGTGTCGATATAAACAATGCTTTTTAGAGATTCTTCAGATAAACCGTCGAGGCAGATGTCCTCTTCTTTTCCAACAAAGAAGCAACCGCAGGTCATTGGTTTATCCCCAAACAAAGTGTAGACGCCCGCTTCTTCAAAGAGAAATTGTGTGAGAAATCCTTCAATCTTTGTTATTTCTGTATTTTGTGGTAGGAGATGGTGTGGGTTTTTGGTGCAGGATGAAAGCAATAAATAGAAAATAAAAATAGGGATGTTTAGAATGCCCCGCTTTAATAACATCTGCCAATAGGTTTTATGCATTATCGTTACCTTTATTTACTTCCTATGGTTGCGCTTTTTTCTACCTTGCAAGCTTTTTCTCCGGTAGAAGATATTTCAGAACAAGAATTAAATCCAGAAACAATTGTAGAATTAGTTGATTCTAATGATCCTTCAATTCTTAGGGTGGAAGATGAAAAAATATTCATTTGATCAGACAAGATTTCTCCAACAGATCGGGGTTTATTTCTTAAAGCTTCAGAGAAAAATATTCGCCTTCCACAAGTGCAATCTAGCCAAAACGGATGTTATATTTCCTACTCTCAAGTTGTTGCAACTGTTTATCCAACGATGAACTGCAGAAAGTGTAGTCTGCTTTTCAGTCCAACTCTATTCAATCTGGGGAAATGCCCTCATTGCGGGCATCAAAATTAAAACAAGATTTCTAATCAGGATAGCTTAAGAGAAACTTTTTCCTTTTCTCAAGGAAGGCTTCTCTTTCGGCCTTTTGGAATTCAATGAGTTTCCAGGCCGGGTATTTTTCTTGGGTGAGAATTTCGTAAATGGCGTCGGTTCCATTCGCTTTGCAAAAGAGCTCTTTGCATTGGGCCGACTTTTCTATTTTTTGTGTAAATTCAGCCGGGTACAAGCTTTTTAGCATGCCTAAAATAAGATATTGAATAGCCAAAGGACGGACGTTTGTAAGATCCGTTACTTGGATTAAAACGCCTTCGCAATTGAGCCCTTTGTACGATCCGTAAAAAGGGCGGAAATGGAAGGGCTGAAAATGGACTCCGGGCAATTTTTGGGCGTTGAGCTTTTCTGCAAATAAAGATCCCTTGATCCACGGCGCTCCCACAATTTTAAACGGAAGGGTGTAACCCACTCCGATATTCACAATTTGGAGTTCTCCCAGGATGCCGGTCATGAGGCTAAACATCGGCGTATCAGACTCAGGAATATGGGGGCTTGGAGGGATCCAAGAAAGATGGGTATCTCGGTAACTCATGGATCTACGCCACCCTTTCATGGCTGCGACTTGGAGTTTGCATTTGACGTTGTATTCTGCATTGAAAAAAAGGGCAAGCTCGCCAATTGTCATCCCATGACAATAGGGAACATTGATATAGCCGATGTAGGAGCGCCATTTGTCATCCAGCATGGGCCCATCGACAATCAGTCCGTTAATGGGGTTTGGTCTATCTAAAACAATCACTTCTATCCCGGCTTTTGCGGCCTCTTCCATGATATAAAAGAGCATTGTTGGATAGGTGTAGGCTCTCACTCCCGTGCATTGGATGTCATAGACAATCACATCGATATCTTTGAGCATTTCAGCAGTCGGCCTTTTGGATGCCCCATGCAGGCTTAAAACGGGAATCCCGAGGTATTGTGTGTTGTGAATGTCTTCTGCAGCGTACCCTTTTCCATCAATCCCATGTTCCGGAGAAAAAAGGGCGACGACATGGAATTTTGGCGTATGTTTTAAAAAGAGAGAAAGCGTTGAGTTCATGTTCCGGTCAACACTTGTATGGTTAACCGCAAGGGCAATCTTTTTCCCTTCGAGTTTTTTTTCTAAGTGTTCTTCGAAAAAAACATCAACGCCGAGAAAAACTTTCGATTCTCCATAGGCGAGAGAGGCAAATAAAATGAATAGGCAAGTTAAAGCTTTCATATGATGGATGTGATTTTATCAGAAAAGGGGCATGTAATGCCAGTGGCTTAACTCAAAAATTTTTAAGGGCCTTGATTTCTTTGTAAAAATAGGTAGATATGAGTATGCTTATGAGGCATAAATCAGGGTTTATGTCTTCCATTCAAAGAGCTTCTTCATTTGTTGCGCCCGCCATATCTTCCCGTGTAACCTTACCCCTTGCTCAGGTGACTGTTCAGATCGATCCGGTGATGGGGCCCGCTATTGATGTGACTCAAGAGTTATGCGATGAGCTGAGAAAGATTCACATCGATGTCAGTTTTCTTGAGGAGCTTTTAAAGGGAGGGAAACCAGTTGTTATCGAGCCATCTCTGTACTATCGAATTATGAGAAATGCCGTACATTTGATGGGACAGCGTAGTGGATGGTCAACTCTTATCTTAAATAGAGGATACTGTGAATTAATCCGAAATGCCACTTGGTCTCCTTGGGCCGCTCAGCGTCTTTTCATATTCCCTAATACTGACCGTACTTCATTTTGCTCATACACTTTTGTTTTTAAGGAAATTGGGACCAATTCTTTGAAAGTAACGCCGTATAATAGAGAAGGGAAACCAGAGAAGAGCTTTTCCATCTCAGTAGCAGTCTTGCCCCCGTTAGAAAAGCTCCCCTCTATGGATTTTTTCCCAGAGTGGGCGCAGCAACAAGCCCGGACTGCTGCAGAATCAATCCAAAATTTAAACACACGAGAGCAAGTCCAAATCATTTTAGCAGAAGGAATTATGGAGCGCGAGAAGTTCATACAAGCAGACGTTGCGCCTCGTCCAAGCCCGACTTCTTGTGGAGATTCTTTGGTTTCAATACATGGTTCTGTTTCTTTGCTTTCAACACCTAGCGGGGCTTCTCCCTCAGAATCACCCAGAAAAGAGACAGAAGAATCTTTATAGAACACTCCCTAGATAAGTGTTTACAAAATAGGCAGATATCCATACAAATTATGCCGAAATAAGAGGGTTTATACCGCTCGCAATTGAAGAATCGGCGTTTGGACGGGTTCAAAGCGCCGATTGTTCAATTGCGAGCGGTATAAACATATACAAAAGCTGATAATTCCCTCAGAAGAACTCAAAGTTTCTTTTATTTGATTGCCGACAAGTGGTATCAGGAAGAAAAAAGGCAGGATCATCATGCAACCGAGTTCCCACTTAGAAAAAGCGCTATCCATTCTAGATGCAATCAAGGGTAAACCTCTCACAATGGAAGAGAGGAAAAAACGGACCATTGAACTCTCTCAGTTGATGCTCGAAGAGACGCAATCGATAGAAACGCCAAGAGAGAAGAAGGTTCAGGCGCAGCTTTCCCGTTTGATGAAAGATCCTGTGGGTAAAACCTTTACAACGGCCATGACCGATCAATGCTTTCGCAGCTCGTCGCATACTCGAGTCGCAGATCAGATGATTTATTTGCTCCAAAGACTTGGCATACCCAAATATTTAGACCCGATCAAACGCTTTCAGTTATTCGGATTTCGGATGCTCGGGGTTAAGCTTGCCTCATTTTTCGTTCCTCTCGCCACTTGGAGTTTGAGAAAAGAGACCGCGCGCGTGATCTTGCCGGGAGAAAAAGCGCTGCTGACAAAGCATTTGCAGGAGAGAAAGGCGGAAGGCGTCCGAGTCAATCTCAATCACTTAGGCGAAGCGATTTTGAGCGAAGATGAAGCGAAAAAAAGATTGCACACGTATCTCGAAGATCTTAAAAATCCTGACATTGACTACATGTCTGTTAAGATCTCGACTATTTTTAGTCAGATCAATCTTTTAGCCTACGAAGAGACAAGAGATGCTATTGCAGATCGCCTGGCGCTTCTCTACCGAGCCGCGATGAAACACCAAGTATCACAGCCGGATGGCACAAAACGGCCAAAATTTGTCAATTTGGACATGGAAGAGTATCGGGATCTTCGCTTGACTGTAGACGCTTTTTGTCAAGTATTAGACCTCCCGGAATTTCAGTCTTATCCGGCAGGCATTGTATTGCAAGCGTACTTGCCCGATTCTCATCACTACCAAAAAGAGCTCACAGAGTGGGCAAAGAAAAGAATTAAAGAGGGGGGAGCCCCGATTAAAATTCGGATTGTCAAAGGGGCGAATCTCGCGATGGAGCAGTTTGAGGCGTCTCTGAAAGGCTGGTCGCAAGCTCCCTACATGACGAAGATCAATGTCGATGCCAATTACAAACGGATGGTGATGTATGGCTGCATAAAAGAAAATGCAAGGGCTGTTCGTTTAGGGATTGCAAGTCACAACTTATTTGATATTGCTTTTGCGATGCTTTTACGCATGGAAAATGAAGTGGAATCCTACGTTGGTTTTGAAATGCTTGAAGGGATGGCAGATTCCACTCGAAAAGTGGTTCAAAATCTTACGGGAGATATGCTTTTATATTGCCCGATTGCCACAAAACAAGAGTTTCAACATGCGATCGCCTATTTAATCCGGCGTTTAGACGAAAACACAGGGCCTGAAAACTTTTTGCGCTACTCTTTTGGTTTGAAAGTGGGATCAGACGCCTGGAAGATGCAAACAGAGCTGTTTTTAAAAAGTTGCGATCTCATTGACACAGTCAAGCTAGGTCCAACAAGATTGCAAAATCGACAATTGCCTCCGCAGAAAGTGGCGCTAGAAACCCCTTTTGACAACGAAGCCGACACTGATTTTTCGCTCCCGCAAAATCAGATCTGGGCAGCCGATATTGCGCGTATGTGGAAAGAAAAGAAAATTGAAAATCTCCCTCTTGTCATTGGGGGAAAAGAAATTTTTGATAACGAAGAGGGGGTTGGGCACAATCCATCGGAGGGAGGAGCTCCCTTTTTTCGCTACGCAAAGGCAACGAAAAAGCACGTTGACGCCGCTTTAGAATGTGCAAAGACATATGAAGAGCCGTGGGCCGCCACGAGCGTTTTGCACCGCGTCCAACTTTTGTCCATGGTTGCGAAAGTATTTAGAGAAAGAAGAGGAGAGCTCATTGGCGCTATGATGCTCGATGGGGGAAAGACAATTGTTGAGGCAGATGCTGAAGTGTCTGAGGCGATTGACTTTGCTGAGTACTATGCAAGGGAGATGAAAAGATTCTCTGCTATGAAAGAGCTGCAGTTTGAGCCGAAGGGAACTGTTTTAGTTGCCTCTCCCTGGAATTTTCCTTGCGCGATACCGGCCGGAGGAATGCTTGCCGCTTTAGTCACAGGCAATTGCGTCTTGATTAAACCGGCGTCCGATACAGTATTGGTTGCTTGGCACACCGTCTCTGCCATGTGGGATGCGGGCATTCCAAAAGAGGCGCTCCAATTTATCCCCTGTTCCGGCGATGAGGTAGGAAGCGAGCTCATTTGCGATCCTCGAGTGAACACAGTGATTTTAACCGGAGGGACCTCGACTGCGCAAAAATTTCTTAAAATGAGGCCTGATTTAGATCTTGCAGCAGAAACAGGGGGCAAGAATGCGATCATCATTACGGCTCTATCGGATCGGGATCTCGCAATCAAGGAACTGATTCAGTCCGCTTTTGGACATGCGGGACAAAAATGTTCAGCTGCATCTTTAGCTATTTTGGAGGCAGAAGTCTATGACGATCCCCATTTTAGAATGCAGTTAAAAGAGGCGGTCTCGAGTTTGAAGGTGGGAAGCCCTTTTGATCTTAAGACAAAAATGCCACCGCTCATCCACCCTCCGCAAGGCGTTTTAAAGCGGGGTCTTACTACACTTGAAGAGGGGGAAAAGTGGCTCTTAGAACCCAAAGTAGATCCTGAAAATCCGTGCCTTTGGACTCCCGGCATTAAATTGCATGTCAGCCCCGGAAATTTTACGCATATGACGGAGTTATTTGGGCCGGTGCTTGGCCTCATGCGAGCGAAAAATTTATCTCACGCAATTGAACTTGCCAATGCAGTTCCTTACGGACTTACGACCGGGTTATTTAGTTTAGATGCAAGGGAGCAAAAACAATGGACGGAAGAAATCGTAGCGGGAAATCTCTATATGAATCGGGGGATTACCGGAGCTGTTGTCCGCCGTCAACCTTTTGGGGGGACAAAATTGAGCAGTTTTGGCAATGGCTCTAAAGCGGGAGGGCCTAACTATTTACGCGAATTTATGCACATTTCGCAAAAGAGTTTGCCGAAAGAAAAAGGGGTGATCAATGAAGTTGTGGGACGATTAACCCCAATGCTTGAAAAAATGGATTTAAGCGCTGAGAAATTGGGGGAATGGATTGCGAGCGTATCGAATTATGCAAAATCCTTTACGCAGTTTCAAGAAGACACCGATCCATCCAAAATCGTAGGACAGGATAATTTTTTTCGCTACCGCCCAAGAAGAAACATGGTTTTGCGTATTTATCCCCACTCGTCTCCTTTTGATGTTTTACGCGTGTGTGCGGCGGTCCTAACCTGTAAAGCGGAAATCGTCCTCTCTCTTGAGGGAGATTTCTGGCCCGGATTGCCTCTTCATCAGGTGAAAGAAACGGAAAGCCAATTTTTGGAAAGGGTGCGCCTTGGAAAAATCCATCGCGTTCGGGTCATCGAAAAGGCTTCTTATGAATTACATGAGGCAGGCGCTGAAAGCGGGACCCATATTGTTGATGATGAAGTTCTTGCAAGCGGTAGGTTTGAATTGCTCCATTACCTTCGCGAAGTTTCCCTTAGCATTGATTACCATAGATATGGTAATTTAGCCGATCGTGAAGGGGAAATGAGAAAGCCGCTACTATGAACATTTTGCATTTGGAAGCGTCCTCCGGATGGGGGGGGCAAGAGATGCGCATCCTCAAGGAAGCCGAAGGGATGCGCGCGCGCGGTCACCAGGTATTTTTGGGCGTGATGCGCGGTGGAAAGCTAGTCGAAAAAGCAAGGTCTTTGGGTTTTACCGTCTATGAACTCAATTTTAAAAAACCCTTCTGGATCTTTTGTCTCGTCTCTTTGATTTTTATTGTTTTGCGCCAGCGCATTGATTTGATCAATACCCATTCTTCTTTAGATGGGTGGATTGGTGGGATTGCGGGAAGAGTGACGCGCCGTTTTGTCGTTCGCACGCGCCACTTGTCGACGCCCATAAAAAAGGGATTAAATAGTCGCATTGTCTATGGAAAGCTTGCCGATTTTGTTGTGACTACGTGTGAATCGATTGTCCCCATGATTGCAAATCAATCGGGCAAACCCCTTTCTAAGCTGCGCTCGATTGCTACAGGAGTCGATCCTGAGAAGATTGTAGTTGAAACCGATGGCGCGCAAAAATTTAGAGAGAAAATCCAAGTTGAAGAAAATGATTTCTTGGTGGGCACAGCCTGTTTTATGCGCTCATGGAAAGGGATCAATGTTTTTTTAGAGGCCGCAAATCTGCTTCGAGACGTTCCCCATTTGCGTTGGGTTGTGATCGGCGGCGGGCATGCAGAGATTCACCAAAAAAAAGCAAAGGAACTCAATCTCGATGGCATTGTCCACTTTACCGGGCATTTGGATAATCCTTTCCCCGCCTTAGCCTCACTTGATGTATTTGCGCTTCTGAGCACCGCAAATGAGGGCGTTTCCCAGGCGATTTTGCAGGCGGCGTATTTAGGAAAGCCGCTTATCGCAACGCCGACCGGGGGCCTTTGTGAGGTGTGTATACATGGGGAAACGGGGATCGAAGTGCCGATTTTTGATGCGCAAGCGACAGCTTCTGCCGTCCTTGCGATGAAAGAAGATGCGTCTTGTCGATTGAAATTTGGGGAGAATGCTCGCCGGATTGTAAATGAGCGATTTACGTTAAAACAAACGCTCGATCAGATGGAAGAAATTTATACCGCTTTGAGGAATAGTTATGAGTGATTTGATTTCAATTTTTAAAGAAAAATGGACTTTCTTTTATCTGCAAAATAAACGGTTAGTTCATGCAACTGTTGCTTGTATGTCCGGACTGCTTCTTCTTGCTCTATATTTCCAGACAGCGCCAAAGCCCGAAGCGTATTTAGCTGCTGAAGAAGTGGTGTCAAAATGGAAGGAAGAGGGAAGTGAAATATCTTATGATGAAATGCGAAGGACATTACAAAAAGTGCCGGCGCTAGAAAAAAAATATGCATCGCTCATTGCGCAGAAATTATTTCAAAGAAATCAGCTTAAAGATGCGTTAGAGCTTGCGCATAAATCGATAGAGCAAATTCGGGATGACGCCCCTTTCCATGCGTCCTATGGAAATACGAGTTTGCTGATTGAACAAGGTTTTTATCAAGACGCGCTCGAAAAGTCTGTGGCCCTCAAGGAACAGATGCTTAGAGAATGCGATTTACACAGCTGGGCAGGGAGACAGCCTGTCGGAGGCTCTCTTCTCTTTACCCATAATTTGCTCAGGATTGCTTGTCTTCAAAAAGAACTGAAGAATAGACCCGGTGAGAAGGCTGCGTGGGATGAATTAGAAAGATTTTTGACAGAAAAAGAAACGTTGGCTCATCTATTATATAATAATTTTAGAGATAAAGGGTTAGATCTTAGCCATTATATTGCCGAAAGGAAAAAGCAGCTGAATTAATACCAAACGCAATAAATAACTTCCTATTTAAGCTGTGTGAAAGCTGTCGACAAATCGAAGATCGTAAGTGGCATATTATTAAGTCAATACAATGCCACTTACGATCTTCGATTTTCGACGCTTTGACGCGCTTAAATAGGAAGTTATTTTTTGCGATTGGTATAAGTTTTATTCGGGGGTTTCTATTTTTTGCGCATGCCGAATGAAGTGGTGGTAGGATGTTCCGGCAAGTAATCCAAGAAAGCCAAAGTAGATGAAGGGGAGGAAGATCGCGATGAGGATTTTAACTCCACCCAAAACCATCTCTATTGTCTTCTCTTGGTTTAGGGTAAAGCTGTAGAGTTTCTTGAGTTTTTTTTCTGTGGCAGAAGGAAACGCAATGGCAACAATGGCTCCGATGGCAACAAAAAGAATGGAAAAACCAGCCCCTGTGAAAAAATCAAAAATGCTTGAAATTGTGCCGACAAAGATCGCTATGGTGGAAAAAACTTCAGGGGTGTGTTTCTTTGCAAAATTTTCAATTTGTTGCGCGGAAACTCCTTCTTTGATCTTGTTGCCTAAGTTCTTCTGATCCATTGATTCCCTTTGTAACCGATTTTGTATAAATCAGTTACGATTTCTTAGGGCTGTTTACGCAAACCCTTATAGACTTATGTTTAATCTTTATTTAATTATTTGCAATATTTTACCGAAAATTTTACCACTGAGAGCCCCGAGGCTTTGAAACGCGCAAAAGATGCGCGTTTCAAAGCCTCGGTGCTCTCTGTGGTAAAATTTTTTGGTTCTTGAGGTATCTTCGGTATACCTTGTTTTTGAAGCTCCTTCAGTATAAACTGAAAACCATTTCGCTCTGAGGTGAGAAGTTGTTGTACTTGGATGTAGATAAGTCATTAAAGCTGGGTGGAGTGCTTCTTGCTCTATTTGGAATCTGCGCTTGTCTTGTTGCTGCGATTTTATACTGCTTCTATTTTGACCCTATCCCTTCTTTTGGAAGGGCAAGAAATGTAGCTCAAGATGTAGTCCCTCTTTCGATTCCTTTTGATTTAAACGAAACATTGATCGGCCCTCCCATTCCGAATATTGAGGGGGAATTTTCTGTCTCTTTTGATCGGCTCCGACCGGATGTTGTTTTATCGGGAGATCCGATTGTGACTGTGAAACTAAAAAAATCAGGGCAGATACGCCGCGTGAGCTTATCTTCTCGCATCGATCTCTTGTATGAAAAAGGAGTTTGTTTTTCTGAAATAAAAAGCCCTTTTTGGATTGAGCTTCAAGCAGGACAAGGTCGCCAAATTCAAGTCCAAATGTGTGTAGAGAGCGATTTGGGGTCTTTCCGTGAAGTCAAACGTTTTTCTGTCACGGCTGAAGAAAGCCCGATACGCTCTTCCGCAGACTTTCAGGAAGGGTCCCCTTATCGTATTTTGGGCGAGGCGCGCCTTTTGGGAAGAGATCTGTTTTTTGAGAAATATGGCGATGGCGTCTCTTCTCAGCGCATTGAGATAGGGTCTCCCTCCACAGGGGAAATCATTGCTGTCAAAGAGGGGGACTATCTTTCGTGGAAGGGAGGAAAATGGTTAAAAATTGATCTTCTTTCTGATGGGAAAGGGTGCCCAATTGCTAAAATCGCGTCTTTTGATGATCGATCTCTCCTCCTAGAAGTTTGGGGACTTGATGAATACCTGCGTCTTTCTGTATCCTCTCTAACGCAGAGTCCCCTGAAAACAAAGGGGGATGAATTTTTGACTTCTGTTCGTGTTCGCTCAGAAAAACAAATTAGCTGCATGATGGAAAAGCAGTGTTTTGTCTTACGGGCAAATGATTGGGTCCTTAAGCAAGATAATCGATGGAAAGTTTTGCGAAAGCCTCAAGAAAAAGACGCTTTTATCCAAGGAAAGCTTGCGGGAGAAATTTTTGTGTTTGATCGGATCGATGTAAAGGGAGGGCAAAAAACAGTACACGGGCACCTCTTTAATTTAAATCGATCTCAAGTTACGCCTATTGATGTTCCTGTTTTGCCATTAAATAAACAGGGGCAAGATAAGAAAGGCAAGGCAAAATAATGCGAAAATTTGCTTTTCTTCTCTTCTTTGCAATGATCGTTTTTTCGGATGAAATTTCATTTACTTCCGATCTTGAGGGGGCTCAAAATTATAATCGCTTAGTCGCCGCTCTTCGTCTTCAAATGAAAGAAAAATATGATGAAGCTTTGCTCATTTCTCGTGAAAATCGGGATGAATCCTCCTATAAAGAACTCCTTTCAGAAGTAAAAATTCTAAAACAGCAAATGCATGGTTTAGAAGAGAAATGGAGGAGGGCCTCTTCAACGGAATCCTCAAATGGGGATGAGGCTTATGCTCTTTGGGATGTGGGTGAAACAACCCTTTCCCAGCTCATCATGGAATATGGCGCGTCCGATTATCTATACATTATTCCTCAAGAACTAAGCGCGATGAAGATCAGCCTTTTTTCAAGTATCCCGCTTCCAAGAGAATCTTGGAACGAGATGGTTGAGATGGTGCTCGCTCATAACGGCGTGGGCGTTAAGAGATTAAATCCTTTTGCAAAACAGCTTTACGTTCTCAAATTAGATCCTTCTGCAATTGAGGGGATTGTTTCAAAAGAAGAGGATTTAGAACTTTTTTCAGGCCATTCCCGGGTATTTTTTGTTTTGTCTCCCCCGGCAGAACAGCTCAGATCTTTGCAGGCATTTTTTGAGAGATTTTCTGATCCAAAACAAACAACCATTCAAGCCATCGGTTCAAAAGTTGTTTTGATTTCGAGTCGGGAAACAATTGAGAAGCTCTTGGGACTTTATAGAGCGATTTGGGAAAAAGAACAGGGGAAGGTCGTTCGACTGCTGAGATCTTCGAAAATTATTCCCCAAGAAGCGGAAAAAGTTTTAAAAGCATTTTTCACAGATGCGGCCATCAAAGGAAGGCCAAATTTTAGTCCGGTTAGCGCAGATGAACTCACGATTCTTCCTTTGCCTCAAGGCCTTGTGCTCGTTGGCGAAAATGAAACGGTTGCAAGAGGCGAGAAAATCATCAATGATTTAGAGGCGCAGCTTGATGATCCGGGGGAAAAAATCATCTATTGGTACTCTTGCAAACACAGCAATCCCGAAGATATAGCCGCGGTATTAGAAAAGGTGTACGACTCGTTAATTGGCTCAGGATTTGAGAGAAAAGCAGACGCCCCCCCATCTCCCGTATCGACAGCTTTTCCGGGGCCCCCTGCGCCTGCATTATCTTCTGAACCCTCCCCTCCGAATATGTATCCGGGGCCAAATACGATATTTAATCCCGTTCTTCCCGCCAATCCTACGTTTGTTCAGCCGGGCACGATAGATAAACAGCAGAAAGTGGCCTTTGGCAATTTCATCGTGGATACAAAAACCACATCGATTCTGATGGTGGTGAGAAGAGAAGAACTCCCGAAAATCAAGGCCCTCTTAAAGAAAATGGACGTGCCGAAAAAAATGGTTCAGCTCGATGTCCTCCTTGTCGAAAAACGGCTGACCGATAGACGGGAAGTGGGTTTTGATTTGCTTCAATTTGGAACCAATGCGAGCGGTAAAAATGAAAACGCCATGTCGTTTGGCGATCCACATCATGCACCAAGAAGAGGCGTGGGCAGTAAGGAAGCCATTGATATAGACGGGGATGGGCTTTTAAATAAGGGACTAAACTGTCCGGAAGGGTTTGCCAAAGGCGTTCTCTCTTATATTTTTAGCCGAAATAGCGGCAAATGGCCTGCAATGGATATCCGGTATAATTTTTTACTCGCTCAAGAAGATGTCCATATTAACTCCAATCCTTCTGTTTTAACGACCAATCAAACGCCTGTGACCATTTCGGTTGTGGATGAAATTTCGATCAACAACGGATCGTTCCAAACGCAATCGGGAGCTTTGCTCGAGCAATCGTTTACAAGAGCGCAGTACGGTACGACAATTGTTTTAACTCCGACCATTCACTTAAGTCAAAATAGCGATGATTCTGATCAAACAGGGTTTGTTTCTTTGCAAACCAATATTGAATTCGACACGACAAAAATCTCATTTGATAACCGCCCTCCTGTGACGCGCAGACATATTGAAAACGAAGTGTGCATCCCCGATGGAGAAACCGTCATTCTCGGAGGATTGCGCAGCAAGATGGAACAAGATACGCGCGATAAAATCCCGTTTTTAGGAGATCTTCCCGGCATTGGAAAACTTTTTGGCGCAGCGAAACAGATCGATGTCACAACAGAGATGTTTATCTTCATTACGCCAAGGATTATCAAAGATCCTGAAGATGATTTACGGCGCATTCGGCAAAGCGAATATCAGATGCGAGCGGGCGATGTCCCTGAATTTTTAGAGATCTTAGACAAAGCAAAAAATCAGGAGAGGAAGAAGATGTTTAGCAATAGTTTAAAAATGCTCTTTGATATGTACTAGGGACTCTAATGAGAGAAGAGAGAATCATTGCAGAACGTTTTGGGATTCCTGTCTATGAAGAGATCGATTCCTGTCCGTTTGTCAGGGATCGAAAGATTCTCATTCCTTACGCGTTAGCCAAGCAAAAAAAAATTCTCCCCATCGATGAAACGCTCACCGGATTTTTAGTTGCAGTTTCTGATCCTCTTGATTTTGAAAGCATCGCAGAGCTTCGTCTTCTCTTAAAAAAGCAGATATCCGCAGTTTTTTGCGCAAAATCAGTTTTAGAAACAGCCATTGAACGATGCTATCACCAAAAAGAAGAAGATACAAAGCGCCTTTTTTCCGATTTAGAAAAAGGGCCCTCTCTTCCTCCCGGCGAATCGGTAGATGAATACGATCTTTTAGATCAATCGGATGAAAATTCTGTTATCCGTATTGTAAACACGTTGCTTTTGGAGGCCATTGGATTTGGCGCCTCCGATATCCATTTTGAGCCCACAGGAGAAGGTCTTTCCATTCGGTATCGAATCGATGGGATTTTACAGAAAAAACATGCCCCGCCTCGCGAATATCAGCTCCAGATTTTAACGCGTCTTAAAGTGATGGCTAAGATGGATATCGCGGAACACCGCTTGCCGCAAGACGGACGGATCAAGTTGCGCCAAGGGGGTCGGGAGATCGATTTTCGTGTGAGCACATTGCCCATTGCTTATGGAGAGAGGATTGTGATTCGTATTCTCGATAAGAGCAATGTAGTTTTAGGGCTTGATCGGATTGGGATGCATGAGGCCCATTTAGCGCAATTTCGTAAACTGATCTCTTCTCCTGAGGGGATTATCCTTGTGACGGGGCCTACCGGAAGCGGGAAGACGACGACTTTGTATAGCGCAATTTCTGAAGTCAATGATGAGACGCGAAATATCATCACTGTTGAAGATCCTGTGGAATATAAGATCGCAGGGATTTCTCAAATGAACGTAAATCCTAAGATCGATCTTACCTTTGCAAGAGGCCTTCGTCATATTTTACGCCAAGATCCGGACGTCGTCATGATTGGGGAAATTCGGGATCGAGAAACGGCAGAAATCGCAATTCAAGCCTCTCTGACAGGCCATCTTGTATTTAGTACTTTGCATACAAATGATGCCCCCTCAGCGCTCACTCGTTTAGCGGATATGGGCATTGAGCCCTATTTATTAGCGTCCTCTATCTTAGGTGTTGTGGCTCAACGGTTAGTGCGAAAGATTTGTGGTCATTGCAAAGCCGCCTACATCCCTTCTCTTGAAGAATTGGCGGAAATAGGGTGTCAGGAGAGGGCGGGACTAAAATTATATAAGGGATCCGGTTGTGATCTTTGTTTTGGCACCGGATATAAGGGGCGTTTAGCCATTTATGAGCTTATGGGCGTGAGCTCAAAAATTAAATCGCAAGTGTTAAAGAGCCAAGACTCTGAAGAGCTTCGCAAAGTGGCCCTTTCTGAGGGGATGGCCTCTCTTTTTGATAATGGAGTCAAGCTGACCCTTCAAGGACAGACAACGAGCGCTGAAGTTTTGCGTGTGACGAAAATAGGACTGTAATATGGCGCTTTATCAATTTGAGGCGGTGTCGGAAAAGGGGAAAAAAATTGTAGGGTCTATTGACGCAGATAGCTTGCTTGATGCAAAGCAGAAATTGGTCCGTAGGCAGGTTGCCGTCCTCAAAGTGGATCCCTTATCAGAAAAGCAGCTTAAGACAATTCTTTCGACAAAAGAACTTCTCACTTTGACCTCTGAAATGGCAAGGCTTCTTCAGGCCGGACTTCCCCTTTTTGAGGCTCTCTCTGCTCTGGAAGAAAAATACCGAGGGCAGAAAATGCATACGCTTCTTCTTGATCTTTGCGATAAGGTGCGTAGCGGACAGGCTTTTTCTTTAGTTTTAGGACGACATAAAGAGACCTTTGATCTCCTCTATATTTCGATGGTCGCAAATGCGGAGAAAACGGGCAGACTTATTCCTGCGTTAGAAGAGATTTCGTTGCTTTTGCGTCGTCAGATCGAAGTGAAAAAGCAGCTTGTTTCCGCGCTTTTGTATCCTTGTCTTTTAGCGATCTTTTGTCTTGTGATCCTTTGTTCTTTACTCTTTTTTGTGGTCCCGTCTTTAAGAGAACTATTCGATGGAAGAGATTTACATCCCTTTACAAAGATTGTCTTTGCCTGCAGCGCTTTTGCTTGTAAAACAAAAGGATTGTTAATTGTATTAGCTCTTTCTTTTGTTGGATTGATGGTGGGTTTGTTTTCCTCTAAAGAAGGAAAAAAAAGGGGGCGAGAGATCGCAAATAAGCTCCCTTTCATTAAAGATCTTTTGGTGAAAATCGCGTTTGTCCGTTTTTGTAGAGCGGTCGCCACCCTTCTTGAGGGGGGGCTTCCTGCGATGAGCGCATTTTCCCAGGCGAGAAAGGTGATGCGGCACGCAAGCTTGGAATCTATCATTGCCAAGGCTGAAGAAAGAATTTCTGAAGGTGAGCCTCTGCATGTCCCTTTTCAAAATCACCCTCTGATCCCGCCTCTTGTCCCCCGAATGATTGCGATTGCGCAACAAGGAGGGAAATTAGGTTTTATGATGCAGCAAATTGCGGAGATCTATGAAGATGAGCTCGAAACATACCTCAATCGCTTTGCGACACTTGCGCAACCGATATTGCTTCTTGTTTTAGGAGGCCTTGTTGGATTTGTTCTTCTCTCTGTTCTTCTTCCTCTGACAGATGTAAGTTCTTTTGTGACTTAAATTTTTCACTGTGGTAAATATTTAGACCGTTTGTGATCCAACAGTCGGCTGGTGAGATAGGGGGATTGCATTAAAATTCCTTGAAAAGAAAAACAGGATGGACAGGATACGCGCGGAAGGCCGCGCTACAGGTCGGGGAAGCCCCGCCCCCCCTTGAAAATTGACTTTTTTGTGGGGGTTTGGGGCTTCCCCAACCTGCCTATCCTGCTATCCTGTTATTTTTTTTCTCTATGCGGTGCAATTGCCCTGGCTGGTGAGATGTTTTGAATTACGATTGATATATAATGTTTTGGAGTACGGATGAAAAAGAAAAAGGCACTGACCCTTTTAGAAATTATTATTGTTATTTTCTTAATCACGTTGATCACAGGCGCTATCGGCTATAGTATGAAGGGGACTCTCGATAAGGGAAGAGTTTTCCGGACGGAACAAGCCATTGAGCAGCTTAGAGATCTTTTCCTCATGTGCCTTGCTGAAGGGGAATCTGCCGATGAAATCATTCGCGATCCCGTCGGAATCCTCCAAAAATATGGCTTAGCTAAAAATCCACAAAAGATTGTTGAGGATGGTTGGGGAAAGAAGTTTGATCTATCACTAGCGAGAGGGAAGAAGGATTTTATTATTACGTCGGATAATTTAAAGAATTACAGAGAAAAAACAAAAAAGACCTCAGATGATTCTTCTGATGAAGAATAAATCTGCCATGACCTTGATTGAGGTGATGGTGGCAATCAGTCTTGTTCTCTTGACTCTGTCTGCTCTGGGGTGGAAAATGCATGGGATGATTGCAAAAAAACGGTTCACTTCAAGTGTGGAGAGGCTCAAATCGCGCCTTTTGACGTGTAGGCGCCTTGCCTTGAATATGCAGGCAGATTGGTCATGCGTAGTGGAGTGTGGGGAAAAAAATACGATTTTTACGGCACAGTGTTTGGAGTACCCCAGCAGTTTAGAAACTTTTTCTTTAACTCTTGAACCTGTAGAATTTTTATGGAATGGAGAAAAAAAGATAAAATTTTCTTTTGATTTTACTGCGAGTGGAGATATTCTGCCTCAAGGATGCTTGCAGATTCGCAAGACCCAAGATATGAGCGTCGAGTGGAATCTGCCGGGACTTTTTTCCCTCTCTGAAGGAAATCGATTGGGTCCCCTTCATCCGGATGATCTAAAACAATAAGGCTATTAACGGAAATTATGAAAAAAATTCTTTATGTTTTTTGTTTGTTTTTTGGTTGCTTTTCTCTTCAGGCGCAAGAGGCAAGTTCTCATCCTCTTTCAGGGCTTAAGTTAAGACAGCCGAACTGGCGAGTGGATGTAACTCAAGTATACCCTCAAGGGATTCCTCAGGTTGTTGTTTTTTATGAACCGTTAATCGATGGCTCCGAGAGAGCTGTCAAGCAAGTTGTCTTTTTTGAAAACGGACAGATTCAGGTCGAGATGGATGTGGCTCTCGCCCCGGAAAACTCTTTAGCCGTTCAAGAATGGAAATCAAGAGTTGTGCCGGAAGGAGTTCGTGTTGATTTTGCACAAAATGGCGCTCTTCTTAGAGTGTCCCACTATCATCAGGGGATGATGGATGGGGAGAGTTTGTTTTACTATCCAAGTGGAAAGGTGAATGCAAAGATGGTCTACCACAATGGCCATTTAGAAGGATCTGCAATTTCGTATTATGAAGATGGGAGTAAAAAGGAAGAAGCTTTTTATGTTGATGGACAGCTTCAAGGCGATATAACGCAGTATTATGAAGGTGGGATAAAAGCATCGCAGATTCCGTATATGCAAGGGAAAGTTCATGGCGTTGCGAAAGAGTGGTATCCAAATGGCGGAATAAAATCGCAAAGACGTTTTTCTCAAGGGGAACTTCATGGGGACGCAAAGAATTCGGCGCTCACTGTTTACTCCGAGGCAGGAAATGTGATTGAAATTGGCGATTACCGAGAGGGAAAACCAACAGGCGTTCACATCCGGTATCATCAAAATGGAAAAGAGGCTTACCGCGTTGCCTTTAAAAATGGGAAAAAGGAAGGGAAAGAGCAGTGGTTTAATGACGACGCAACTCTCGCAGGAGAGGGCCTTTATCAACAGGGCGAGGCCGTTGGAAGACACTGGAGAAATCACCTTTCCGGTTCTTTAGCCTATGTGGCAAAATTTGATAAAAAAGGGACCCTTTTAGAACCGATTGCAGAGTTTAATGAAGATGGGGTAATGACGCGTCAGTTTTCTGTTGAAAATGAGCGTTTGGTCGGTAACTACAATGAATGGTATCAAGACGGAACATTGAAATTAGAGTATACCTATGTTGACGGCAACATGGAGGGAGCGCAAAAAGAGTATTATCCAAATGGGCAAATTAAAGCGCTTTCGAATTTTAAAGACCAAAAGCGAGAGGGTCTTCACGAAGAGTGGCATCCAAATGGCGCTCTTGCTCGAAGAGTCCATTTTGCTGAAGGGGTAAAAGATGGGCAGATGGGCGAATGGTATGCCAATGGCAATCCTAAGCTGGATGCCTATTTTCAAAAAGATGCCCCCGACGGAGTGCAAACAGAATGGTTTGAAAATGGACAATTAAAAACACGCGTAGAATATGCCTCCGGAATTAAAAATGGATGGTGGCGTGAATGGAATGATGCGGGCTCTTTATTGTCTGAGGCAAACTACCGCGACGATCGGATGAATGGAACTGCAATTTCATGGTGGAATCCAAATCAAATCAAAACCCGTTTTCACTTTGAAGAAGGCAAGCAAAATGATCGGCAGGAATGGTTTTATGAAAATGGGCAGCTGCAAAGAATTGCGTTTTTTATCGATGACGTCCCTCACGGCGAGCAGCTCACCTATTATAGTGACGGGCAAATACAGTCTAAAATTCCCTATGTGATGGGAAAGTTAGATGGCGCTAAAATGATCTTCGATGAGCAGGGATCTGTCGTGGAAGAGGCAAATTATGCCATGGGAAAACTTGAGGGGAGATTTTTTCAAAGAACGCAAGATTCAGGCGAGATCGTCTACCATTACCATAATCATTTCAAAAATGGGCTTCATGAAGTTTTCTATCCTCCCAATGAATCGGGAGAGAAAATCAAGGCTCTCCAGGCTTATTTTGTTGATGATTTAATTCAAGGGACAGCTTTTGAATTTAATCAACAAGGGGAAAAGGTTTCTGAAATCCCCTATGAGAAAGGTCAAAAATCGGGGCTTGCAAAACTCTTCTCTCCGGATGGGAAAGTAATATCCACAGTTGCCTTTGTAAACGATAAACAAAATGGTCCTCTTTGCCAATACTTTCCCAATGGAAAAATTTGGAAAGAAACGATGTATGTCGACAATCTTCGCGAGGGAAAAGAGGCCTCCTACCATATGAATGGCAATGTGGCTTCTGTGTCTTATTACGCAAAAGATATGTTGGACGGCCTTGCGCAAAGTTGGAATAAGGATGGGATCCTTATTTTCGAAGGGGAATATAAAGAGAATCTTCGTCATGGGAAATTTAACAAGTATTACGATGATGGGAAACCTCTTTTACAGCAGATGTTTGCCTACGATCAACCTTACGGAGACAAGCGAAAGTTTGATGCAAGTGGGAATGTGACGGTTGTTCATTTTGAAGAAAACGGGAATAAAGCAACTCCTAGATAGTTGGTGGTTAATGGATTGCAAATTTTTTTTTAAAGATCTTTCGTTTTTTTTAAAAAAGAGTAGCATGGGAGATGCGATGATATTATCGCATTCCAAATAGGAGAATTTACTATGAACATGAAGCAACCATCAAAACAACAACCGGCACCGGCAAATAAAGCAACAGAGCAGAAGAAGCCACAAGCTCCGGCAGCTCCTCAGCAAAAACAAGTGCCCGGTAAGAAGTAATCATCTTTCTTTGCCCCGGTTAATCAGCCGGGGCTTTTTTTATCCTGCGGCATTGTGTTTTGTCCCTGCCGCATCTTGACCATAGACGCCTGCAAGATACTGAGAAGCCGGTGTTGATCGCCACCTTGTCATACGCCGTTCATCATCAACGATTGGGTCAAGCATCGCAAGTCTGCACTCCAAACCATTTTCCCATTCCATTTGACGACGAAGATCGCTCCAACAAAAAATCCCTTTAATTTCGCGAAATGTTCGCGCGCTATAATTCTCAATTCGTTCCGTAAGTTGTTTTAGATAGTCTGTTTGGGCAGCATCGTCGAATGCAAATGAGGGAGATCCCCACTTCTGAATATTTGCATCAGAACCATATTCCGTAATATAGACTTGATCTGTAAGAGCAAACGCTTCATCGAGAATTTCATCCATTTTTTCCGCTTTCCAACGAGGACCAAATCGCATGATATTCCCTCCGGGCTCGCAAGTAGCTCCGAAAGAGAAAAAGGGTAGGTTCTTAACTGCAGAGGGAAGTCCTGGATAGGTTTCTCCGTGATTGAGTCCCATTTTCATCATGGGCTTTGGGTACGCTTGCACTCCAATGCGCATCAGGAAGTGTCCATTTGCATCGAATTCTTCTTTAGGGATTTCAAATTGAATATTGGCCATAAAAGGGAATTCGAAAGAATAGCGCCCCTCTTTAAAGAATTGATATACAGGGGTGAAACCAAATTTCGTGAAAATATAAGCGAATGATTTTTCAAGAGGGTTGCCTGTTGCTGTATCAAATTTTAGCCACTGATGTGTAACGCCTAGTTTTTTATCAGGGTGCAATGAAGTGACTGCCATGTGGAGTTTACAATGGGCAATCAGCATATTGCGCGTGGCGATGCCGGCTGCATGTACCCGTTTGGATAAAGAGCTCCCTTCGGGCAAATCGGTCGGATAGACTTCTCTTGTTTGTTGAAATGCTTTTACTCCAAGTTCATTGAAAGACCACCAATCTTTGACATCAGGAAAAAGCTCCATTGCTTTCAGTCCAAAATTGACATAGAGATCAATATTTTCTGTTTTCTGAAAATTGCCAGATTCATAGAACCATTCAGGGACAACAAAGTGACTTAAGGTGACTGATGGAGTAATCCCGGCTTCCAGAAGTTTTTGAATGAAATTGCGATACAAAGAGACTGCCTTCATATCGATCTCTCCGGGCTTAGGTTCGATCACAGACCATTCGAGGGAGAATCTATGCGCTGTGACATTTTGACTTTTAAGCATTTCAATGTAGACCGTCGGGTTGGAGAGAATGTCTGTAAAGAAGTTTTTATAATCAAATCCTTCAGGGTGGAGAATATGCGATGGTTTGTCCATCCACTTATCCCAATCGCACTTTCCTTCCATTGCAGGCGCTGCGCTCCATTTTGTTCCCAATCCCGATGTTTGAAAAAGAGATGTCGCAAACCCGCGCTGCTTTGGGGGCCATGATACTTGAAGAGGCGTGATGTCAGGGGTTTTTTGAATCTGTGTAACCGGTCTCTCGGAAAAGTAGTCGTAAGACAAAGTGAGAGGAGAAATGAGGAGGAGCCCGGCAAATGCAAAAAAACTTTTTACGTAATGCACAGTTTTTTGAGTGGTCGTGCAGTGCTCTATCGTAATATTTCCTTTATTCCATCGGACTGTTTCCGGAGGTGGTAGGAGGCATTTCTCGAGGCGCATTAATGTTGTCATCAATTTCCGTATTTTAATTGCAATTAAGGAAAGGAAAAGAATATTATTGCCAGATTGTTGTTTTTTTGCAATGAATTTTATATGATTTACGCCCTAGACCGAACATTCCTTGATCTTTCATCAAAAATGGCCGAGCCTTTTTGCTTAGCGTGGCATCTTTATTGCTATCGTTTGGTTGCCCCCTTAGGTCCTCAGAAATTTGAAAATTGCACAACTCGGACTCAGGAAGTAGCAACCCGTGTTTTGATTGGATTGAGTTTAGGGGTCTTTGGTGCTGCTTTGTATACAGCCCCGATTTCTCTCGTTGGAGGCGCTCTAGCACTCGGAATCGGCAGCAAAGTTGTTCGCGCGATTGGATTTGCCCTTCAAAAAGAGGGATACACCCACATTTTAGGAAAATGTCTTGAAAAAACATTAGATCCACAAAATCCCCAAATCAAAGTGATGACCTGGAATATTTGCGGAGTTGGAGGCGGCATGTCGCTTGATCACGGAGGCGTTATTCATTGGCGGTCACGACTTGATGCACTTGTCTCTAAAATCAAAACTGAAGATCCCGATGTGCTCATCTTGCAAGAAGTATATGATACGGCTCTTGCGGAAGCTCTTACGAAGAAGTTACAATCGGACTATGCCCATTTTTATCTGCATCTCGGCCCCAATGTATGGGGAAGCGTGGGTGGGTGTATGGTTTTTTCAAAATGTGCTGTGCACGATTTTTCTCATACGTCATTTACAAATAATCAATGGACTCTCAATCGGGGCTTTGCGGATTTAGAAATCAAGGCATCTGCTCTAGATACTGCGCCTTGCGCTCGTATCATCGGCACACATTTAATCCATGGCGACACACCGGAAGATCAAAACAATCGAATGCACCAGGTAGCGCAGATTGTAAATAGTGTGGCGCATAAAACCATACCTACAATTCTTACAGGGGATCTCAATATTGAGAGAGACGCCCCGGAGGGAGGGATTCTTTCTTCTCATCTTCATCACGCATACCAAGGGCTTGGAGCTACTTGTACAAACCGATTGGAAGCGCAATGGGATGATAAGCCGGGAAGCGTCCAGGAAGAAACGATTGATTACATCTCTCTTTTCAAAAGCACCGGAGAGAGCTCTCTCTTAGAAGAGTGTCATCTCGTAGAGGCTTTTGATGGATCTTTCAATACCAAAACAGCTCTTTCCGATCATCACGGACTTGCTGTGGTGATGAGTTTGCCGAAATAATACCATTTATGAGAAATAACTTTGAGTTGTAGCGTCGGATAGTACGTCAGATTTGGACGATCGTTTCGAAGCTGATATTCTTGAATATCAGCGAGAAAGATCGTTCAAAGATGATGTGCTAGACGATGCTACAACCCAAAGCTATTTTTCATAAATGGTATAGTTGATTAAAATTAATTTCGCATCATCTGGCCGCGCCAAAGCGCCTAGTATTAAACCAATACAAGGTGCTTTGCGTTTTTTAAAATTCGGCAGCTTTCGCTGTGGCCATATGGTGCAAAATTAAATTTAATCGACTATATAAATATACTCCTGGACTTTATCTCTCCCCTATATGGTACTCGTGAAGAATAGCAGTACCAAATCGCCTAGAGCTTTTTAAGAGGAGATTTTTTAAAGCGGGTGGGGTTGTCT
>CAZQNB010000019.1:0-190 GCA_964594545.1 uncultured bacterium
TCGGTGGGAAAGTGCTCGGGAAAATGGCGTAATTTCCTTCTCCAAAGCCTCTCCACCTTCTTTCTTTTTGGATTTTATACGAAATTCGTGTAGGTAAATATCTTGGAGCGCACACGCTCTCGTAATCTTGTTAGGGATCGATGTAGCAACGTCGATGGCTCTGTCAATGAGGCCTGCTTGTGTTAAGGCT